>JAGQIT010000440.1:0-470 GCA_020431135.1 Myxococcales bacterium
ATCGTCGTCGCGCCGATCTACGAGCTCGACGCCGCGACCGAGCGCCGCT
Organism: Myxococcales bacterium; assembly: GCA_020431135.1. Taxonomy (GTDB): domain Bacteria; phylum Myxococcota_A; class Polyangia; order Nannocystales; family Nannocystaceae; genus JADJRG01. Next base: position 50 of record JAGQIT010000440.1, read on the forward strand.
TCAACACGGCGGTGGTCATCGACGAGCGCGGCGAGCTCCTCGGCCGCTACCGCAAGTGCCACATCCCCGACGGCAGCAACGAGCAGGGCTCGTTCCGCGAGTCGTACTACTACGAGGCGAGCACCGGCGAGGCGGTCGAGCACCCGGGGAACATCGCCGACAACCCCTTCTTCCCGGTCTTCGAGACCTCGGTCGGGCGCCTCGGCGTCGCGATCTGCTACGACCGCCACTTCGACGGGGTGATCCGCAGCCTCGCCCACGGCGGCGCCGAGATCATCCTCGTCCCCGCCGTCACCTTCGGCGCGACCAGCCGGCGGATGTGGCGGATCGAGGCCGAGGTCGACGCGATCCGCCACCGGGTCTACATCGCCCCGTCGAACCGCCGCGGCGCCGAGCCGCCGTGGAACCAGGAGTTCTTCGG
>JAGQIT010000440.1:586-8099 GCA_020431135.1 Myxococcales bacterium
ACGATCGCCAGCCGCTGATCTACACGCGCTAGGAAGACCGGCCGCAGGCCGGCGGAGCACGCGAGCGTCAACCGCTGTCAGAGTTCGAGGGCCCCGGCGAGCGGCGATGCTTCAAGGAGCGCGCGCCCCTTCGGCGGGATCCCGGGGCTGCGCAGGGCGACCCGCGCGAGCGCGCTGGCGCGGTGCCAGCCGGCGAGGGCCCGCGCCCCCGTGACGCCGAGCTTGTTGTTGCTCAGGACCAGCTCTCGCAGCTGAAGCGGGGCAGGGGCGGCGCAGAGCCGCTTCACGCCCGCGCCCTTGATCCCGCAGCCGTCGAGGGTGAGGCGCTCGAGGCCTGCGAGGAGCGGGCTCGCGGCGAGGAGGTCGAGGCCGGCGTCGGCGATCGGGCAGCGCGTGAGGTTGAGGTCGCGCAGGGCGTAGTCTCCGTGGTCACCGAGGAGGTCGCGGAGGCCGGCGGCTGTGAGCGTGCCGTTGGTCAGATCGAGGGCGCGCAGCGTCGGTATGAAGGGCGCGTCGGCGAGGCTCGCGGCCCGAGCGTCGTCGAGGCCGGTGTAGGTGAGCGCGTGGAGGCCGGCGAGCGCAGGGGCTCGGGCGAGGTCTACGAGGGCGGCGGGCTCGACGTCGGTGAGCCACAGGCGGCGGAGCGGGGCGCCGGCGAGCGCGGTCGTGAGGCGCGCGGCGTCGCTTCGCGTCAGGCGGATGTTGAAGAGCTCGAGCTCCTCGAACACGACGAAGTCGCTGGCGCTCGCCGGGCCGGCGCCGACGATGCCGTCGCGGAGCGCGAGCCTTCGCAGGCGCGCGGGCGACAGGCGGCCGAGGAGCGCGAGGAGGCCGAGCGAGGTCGGCGGGCAGCCGTGGAGATCGAGGCGGAGCTCGGCTAGCGCCGGCGCCTCGCCGAGCGCAGTGAGGAGCCCGTCGACCGCCGCGTCGGACGACAGATCGGGCCGCCGTAGATCGAGCGCCTCAAGCCGCGGCAGGGCCCGGAGGACCGCGAGCCAGGCCGCGGTCGGCGCGTAGAGGTTGTCATAGGTGCCGCGTTGCGTCCGGCCGAAGTCGAAGGCGCGGAGCTCGAGGTGGGTGATCCTCGCGGCGAGCTGCGGACGCGCGGTGAGCCCCGCCGCGATCGCTCCGAGTTGTGCGCGAAGGCCGAGGCCGCGGAGCGCCGGCTGCCGGTCTTCGAGCAGGGCGAGCGCCCGCTCGACGGCCGCTGGCGCGGCGTCGTCGGCGTCGAGGTCGACGTGCGTGATCGCGGCGAGCGTGGCGTCGCTCGCCGCCTCCCAGCGATCCAGCGCCATCACCTCGATCCGCGCGCGCGTCGCTTCTGTCGCCATGGCGTCGACGATACGGGGCGATCGGCGGCGCCGCCAGACGCAGCTCAGGGGCGCGCTCGCGCCTCAGCCCTCGGCGAGCTGGAGGAGCGTCTGGAGGAGCACATCGGCCCCCGCCTGGATGTCCTCGGGGCGGCTGAACTCGCGGATGTTGTGGCTGATCCCGTCGACGCTCGGGATGAAGATCATCCCGGTCGGGCAGCTCGGCGCGAACATCTGCGCGTCGTGACCTGCGCCCGAGGGCAGGCGGCGGACGCTGTGGCCGAGGGCGCCCGCGAAGCCCTCGACCGCGGCGATGACCTGCTCGGCGTAGGGCACCGGGGCGAAGCGGGCGAGGCTGCGCCGCGTCGCCGTCACGCCCTCGCGGGCGGCGAGCTCGTCGACGGCGGCGAAGGCCCGGCGCTCGGCCTCCTGCAGCGTCGCCTCGTCGGTGTTGCGCAGGTCGAGGGTGAGGCGCGCGTGGTTGGCGACGACGTTGACGAGGTTCGGGCGCAGGGTGAGGGCGCCGACGGTGGCGACCTGCGGCGGGCCGAGCTCCGTCGCGATCTGCCGGAGGGCGACGGCGATCTCGGCGGCGACGAGGCCGGCGTCGCGGCGCATCGACATCGGCGTCGTCCCGGCGTGGTTCGACACGCCGCGCAGCTCGACCTCGGTCCACGAGATCCCCTGGACGCCTGTGACCGCGCCGATCGTGATCCCCTCGCGGTCGAGCACCGGGCCCTGCTCGATGTGGAGCTCGACGAAGGCGTGGGCGCGCAGCTCACAGGGGGCGTCGCCGGCGTAGCCGATCCGCGTAAGCTCGTCGCCGACGCTGCGGCCGTCGATGCCGACGGTGGCGAGCGCGACCTCGAGATCGAGGGCGCCCTGCTGCACCGCGCTGCCCATCATGTCGGGGGCGAAGCGGGCGCCCTCCTCGTTGGTGAAGAAGGCGACGGCGAGCGGCCGGCGGGTGGTGATGCCGGCTTCGTTGAGGGTCTCGACGACCTCGAGCCCGGCGAGCACGCCGAGGTTGCCGTCGTAGGGCCCTCCGGTGCGCACGGTGTCGATGTGCGAGCCGGTGACGACCGGCGCGAGGCTGTCGTCGCGACCCGAGCGGCGGCCGACGACGTTGCCGATCCGGTCGATCGTCACCTCGAGGCCGAGCTCGCGCATCCACGCGATCACGAGGTCGCGGCCGCGGCGATCGTCGTCGGTGAGGGCGAGGCGCGAGCAGCCGCCGCCCTCGAGCGCGCCGATCTCGGCGAGGGCGGCGAGGCGCCGGTCGAGCCGCGCGCCGTCGATCCGAGGGGGGCTGAGCGTGAGGTCAGGTCGCGGGGTGGGGCTGTGCATCGGCGGGCTCGTCGGCGAGGAGGCGAACATAGCTCGTTTGCCCCGGGGCGAACACGGCGTCGCGGATCCAGCGGATGACGAAGTAGTGGGTGAGGTCGACCTCGGCGTCGGGGCCGTCGCCCTCGACGGTCGCCGCCGGATCGTCGGCGCGAAAGCGCAGGTCGAAGCCCGGTCCGCGGTATCGGACCTGGTCGCCCGCGAGGTCGACGCGGTAGGCGGCGCCGCCGAGGCGAGCGTGGATCTCCGCGCCGCCGCCGGTGATGAAGAAGCCGTCGTGGTCGGCGAACTCGTGGAGGTCGGCGAGGCTGCCGAAGAAGCGGGGCTTGACCACGTAGGGGCCGCCGTCCTCGGGGCAGAAGACGTCGCAGTTGCCGCACTCGTTGCAGAAGTCGGCGAAGTTGGCGTACTGCGTCTTCTTCGCGATCGTCAGGGTCCCGTCCTCGCGCGCGACCCAGCCGTCGGCGCCGCGCCGCAGCTTGAGGATCGCCTGCTCGCGCGGCGGGGTCTCGAGGACGAAGTTGGCGTCGTTAGGGCACACCGGCACGCACTTGTTGCAGCTCAGGCAGTCGAAGAGCTCGAGGTGCGAGCCGACCTTGCGCGGGAGTTTGGCGTTGCGGGCCTGGGCGTAGCGATCGTCGGCGGTGCAGGCCGCGACGTAGCGGCGGGTGTTTCGCAGGAGCGTCGCCGACACCCAGGCGTCCATGTGATCGCCGGCGGCGGCCGCCAGATCGCCGCCGCCGTCGAGGGCCGCGCGGCAGGCCGCGAGCGTCGGGTCGTCGGCGGCGAGGCTGAGCGCCTCGAGGGCCGCCGCGCCCTCGCCGTAGGCCCGGACGATGTAGCTCGGCAGGTCGCTCGCGCCGACCGCGTCCATGCGGCTGTGGAGCTCGCTGAGGTAGGCGCTCGCGCGCCCGTAGCCGCCGGGCTTGAGGAGGTCTGAGCACACCGTGATCGGGCACAGGCCGATCGCCGCCGCGTCGGCGAAGTTCTGCTTGTCGATGCCGGCCGAGAACGAGATCGGGAAGCGGTCGGCGAAGGTCTCGCGGAAGCGGCCGACGAGGTTCACCGCGAGGACGTGGAGCGGCGGCCCCGAGAGATACATGACCTCCTCGCTCTTCGGGAAGAAGTCGCGGTGGTTGCCCACGATCAGCGTGTTGCTGAACTTGACGCCGAAGCTGAGGCCGAGCCCCGCCGCCCTGTCGCCGAGGCGGCCGCAGAAGTCGACCGCCTGCTGCCACTGCGTGTCCTTCTCGAAGGCGCTGTCGGGGATCGTCAGCGCGTCGTAGCCGAGGGTCTCGCCGAGGAGCTCGCGCGCCCGCGCCGGGCCGAGGAGCGTCGGGTTGAGCTTCACGGTCGAGTGGATCCCCTTCTCCTCGAGCAGGAACTCGATGATCTTCTCGATCTCGTCGGGCGGGCAGCCGTGGAAGGTCGACAGGGTGAGGGTGTCGGAGAGGCGCGTCGGGAAGTCGAGGTCGCGGTACTGCTTGAACTCGTCGGGGATCTCGGCGCGCAGGCGGTCGACGATCGCCGAGCAGTCGAGGATCCCGTCGATGAACGCCTGCACGCGCTCGGAGCGGATCCCGGCGAGGTCGTAGCCGACGCTCATGTCGTAGAGGAGCTGATCGCGGGGGTCGACCTCGAGCTGGCCGCTCGCCCGCAGGATCTTCACGAGCATCGCGCCCTTGACGTACTCCTCGAGCGACTCCTCGAGCTTTAGCTCCTGCGACCACTCGACGTTGTAGCCGATCGTCTGCATGTCGATGCAGGGCCGCGGGATCCTGAGCTCGTCCATGATCTGGACGGTCTTCAGCTCGATGATCCGGCAGCCGCCGAGCCAGGCGAGGGCGATGTTCTGCGCCATTTGGGTGTGCGGCCCGGCGGCGGGGCCGAGCGGCGTCGAGGCGACGAAGCCGTGGTGGCGCGCGCGGAGGTCGTGGCGGCCGCTCGGGGTGTAGAGCTTGCGCCGCGGGAGATCGAAGAGGGTGCCGCGGGCCTCGAGCTCGGTGAGGGCGCGGCGGACGAGGGCGGAGAGCGGGTAGGGGCGGAGCTCGGCCATGCGCGCGAGCATACACGCGCACCACGCTCGCACGCGCGCGGATCCGTTGTGGACCTCGGCGTGTTGGGGCGCGGCGCGACGGGGAGCGCGGACGAACGCCTCACTTCGCGGCGTCCGCGGGCGCTCCTGGTGACGTGGCGTTCGGGGGCGTCTGCGGCTTCCCGGGGTCACGGGCGGCCAAGCGCTCCTCGAGGAGGCTGAGCGGGAGCTCGAGCTGGCGCCCGTCGAGGGTCTGGACCCGGAGCGCGCGGCCGTCGAGCGCGGCGACGTCGAGCGCGAGACCTTCGTTGCAGGTCCGCCGCGAGCTGGGGTCCGAAGGGTCGAGGCGGAGGCAGAGGCGCCAGTGTTCGGCGGAGTCGCGCTGCAGCTCCGCCGCGGCGAGCTCCTCAGGGTCGCCGAGCGCGACGCCGCCGGCGATCTCGAGGCGGAAGACGGCGCCGTCACGGGTCCGCAGCGCGAGCAGGCCGGTCTGCGGCGGCGTCGCCTCGGCGTCGGCGAACGCGGCGAAGAGGAGGCCGTCGGCGACGCCGATCCAGCGCACCCCCGCGGCGCGGACGGTGCGGCGGGTCTCGAGGACCCAGCGCTGCCGAGACCGCGTGTAGGGGGCGCCGCGAAATGTGCCGACGGCGACGTGGAGGCCGACGGCGATCCCACGGGCGGCGCCCGGCAGCTCGATCGTCTCGACCCGGTAGGGGCCGAAGGTCTGGCGAGCGGGGGGCGTCCAGCCGAGGTCGACGCGGAGCGCGAGGCCGTCCGGGGTCGCGGGGTCGGCTGCGGCGAGCGGCGGGTCGAAGTCACCAAGCGAGAGGCCGAGCGCTCGGGCGGTCGCTGCGTCGATCAGCGCCGCGCTGCGCGGCTGCGGGAAGTAGCTGACGTGGGGCTGAGGACGAAAGAGGGGCCCGATGGCGACGACCTCGGGGCTGATCTCGAGGCGCGCTGGAGCGTCTAGGCCGGCGACGAGGAGCCGCGGCAGGGCGTAGCTGGAGGCGTCGTGCAGGCCCTGGCGGACCTCGACGGGCAGCAGCCCCGCCGCGTCGCGCAGCGCAGCGCGGGCGCCGGGGCTCGGCGCGCCGGTGAAGCGCACGGTCGAGAGCAGGCGCCCGCCCGGGCCGCCCTGCACCAGCGAACCGTCGAGCGCGCAGGCGCCCTTGACGATCGCGTGGCCCTCCCAGCGCCAACCCTGGTCGATGTCCGTCCGCGGGCTCGCCAAGGAGACCACCCAGTGCGTCGCGTGATCGCTGATCTGCGCGCGCACGTCCGGGTCCGCTTCGAAGGTGAGAGCGCGGGCGAGGAGCTTGCGGCTCTGGCGCTGACCTTCCGCCTGCAGCTCGAAGAAGTACGTGCCGCGGGCCGCCTCGCGGCCGGCGTCGTCGCGCGGGAGGATGTCCGAACGAGCAGGTCCGAAGGGGGGCGGCGGCGGCTCCTCGCGCAGCGGCGGCGGCAGCTTGGCCGCGCGCTCTGCCGCCAGCGAGGCGGCGCTTGGCGGGCCTTCGACGGGGTCCGTCGCCGCGGGGTCGGGTGAGGTCGGCGGCGTCGCGGACTCCGCGGGCGCGGAGGCGGCGGGCGGCGGCGTCGTGTCGGAACGCGGCGTCGCGCTGCACGCCGCGAGCCCCGCGCACACGGCGAGCCGTCGGAGTCCTTCCGTCACCCCCCGAGGATACGCGCAGCGCGGTCGTTTGGCCTGCGCCCTCACCCTGCGTCTGGGCGGAGCGCGCGAATCCACAGAAGGTCGCCGGGACAGGTGGGGGTTCGTGGCGACGAGGATCTGGTAGCTGTCCTCGGCCTTGACGACCGGGCAGTCGTTTCACGCGCTCGACGTCGATGCAGGCGAAACCCGGCGGTCTACGGCCGCGGACGGCCGCCTGCGGAGGTCGGACGGCGACGCCGGGCTGGCGCGGCGGCGAAGCGCAGCTATAGGGATGTGCGATGGCAGAGCGCTTCGTCCGAACCCTCGAGCTCCCGGTCCCGGTCGCGATCCTCTGGGCCTTCCACGAGCGCCCCGACGCCTTCGCGCTCCTCCAGCCGCCGTGGGAGAACGCGGAGGTGATCGAGCTCCCGCGCTCGCTCGAGGTCGGCGCGCGGGCGGTGCTGCGGGCCCGCGTCGGCCCCCTCTCGACGCGCATCGAGGCCGAGCACATCGCCTACGAGGCGGGGCGCAGCTTCACCGACACCATGCGCAAGGGCCCCTTCCGAGCGTGGGTTCATGAGCACCTGTGCGAGCCGACCGCCGAGGGCTCGCGGCTCACCGACACGATCGACTACGCGCTGCCGCTTGGCGCCCTCGGGTCGCTCTTCGGCGGCTGGGCCGTGCGCCGCCGCCTCGACCGGATGTTCGCCTACCGCCACGAGGTCACCCGCCGCGAGTGCCTGGCGATGGCCGCCGAGGCCGGCGTGTGAGCGCGGATCCTACGACTCGACGGCGCAGAGCCCGACGTGCTCGTATGCCGGGTTCTCGCCCGGCTCGTAGAGCGCGATGCAAGCGAGGCCCTCGGGACAGGCGCCCTCGACGTTGACGTCGCAGTAGGGCGTGCAGCAGTCCGAGCTCCTGCACTCCGGCAGCCAGCCGTCCAATACACACTCGTAGCCTGCGGAGCAGTTGTACAGGTGGTCGCAGGGGTCGAGGTAGCCGCCTACGTCGCCCGCCGTGTCGAGCATGCAGGCGTAGCCGAGCAGGACGGCCCGGCAGGCGTCGCCCTCGGGGCAGTCCTGCGCGACCGGGTCGCACATCGGTCGACACACGGGGTTGAACGACTCACGGAAGCCGACGCAGATGTAGCTGTCCGGGCACTTCAGGTTCCGGGTG
>JAGQIT010000441.1:0-8519 GCA_020431135.1 Myxococcales bacterium
GTTGGCCAGCTTCGACTGGCTGTAGGCCTTCATGCTCCAGTAGCGCCGCCGCGACTCGAGGTCGTCGAAGTCGAAGGCGCGGACCAGGCGGTGGGCGTCCGAGGAGACGTTGATCACCCGCGCGCCGCCGCCGGCGAGGAGGCGGTCGACGAGGCGCAGGGTCAGCGCGAAGTGGCCGAAGTGGTTGACGCCGAGGGTCATCTCGATCCCCTCCTCGGTCTCGGCGCGGCGGCCGAGCATCAGCCCCGCGTTGTTGATCAGGACGTCGATCGTCGGGCAGCGCCGGCGGAGCTCGTCGGCCGCGGCGCGGACGCTGGCGAGGGAGGCGAGGTCGAGGTCGACGAGCTCGACCTGCTCGGATCCCGAGCGCTCGCGGAGCTCGGCGAGGGCCGCCGCCCCGCGGGCCGGGTTGCGGGCCGTGAAGATCACCCGGGCGCCGCCCCGCGCCAGCGCCAGCGCCGTCTCCTTGCCGATCCCCGCGTTGCCGCCGGTGATCACGACGACCTTGCCCGCCATCGAGGTCTGTGCCCCTGAGCCCGTCTCCATCCCTCGTGTCCCTCGCAGAATTCGCGGCGCCCTGCCCTCGCGGGCGGCCCCTCTCGTCTACCACGGCAGCCCGGGCGCCGGCAGCACCGCGGGCCAGGTCCGGCGACCACGGGCGCGCCGACCGGAGTATCATCCGCGCATGGTCTCCCTTCGCTCGCTCTGTGTGCCCCCCTCCGCGCGCCCCGTCGCCGGCCTCCTCACCCTCCCCCTCGGCCTCGCCCTCGCGCTCACCGGCTGCGGCGACGACTCCGACACGACGGCGGCCAGCGCCACCGAGAGCACCTCGGGGACGACCGGCGGCGAGTCGACCGGCACCGAGTCGACCGGCGCCGACACCGACACCGACACCGACACCGACACCGGCACCGGCACCGACAGCGACACCGGCGGGATGCTCAACGACTTCCCGGTCGGCGGCTGCGGCCTCCCCGAGTACCCGCTCGTCGACGCCGCCGGCATGGGCGAGATCGTCGAGTACCAGGAGCTCTTCACGTTCTCCGCCGACGACCTCAACACCCTCCTCACCGACCAGGGCTTCGCCGCCCTGACGCCGGTGGAGAGCGGCGCCACCCTCTTCCTCGTCCGCTACGTCACCCAGGACCGCGGCGAGGCCCTCGAGGCGACCGGCTACATCGCCGTCCCCACCGACCTCGCGGGGCCGCTGCCGGTCGGCGTCTGGCTCCACGGCACGACCGGCTTCAACGACGCCTGCGGGCCGACCGCGGACTCGCAGCAGGGCTTCATCCCGATGATGATGGCCGGCCTCGGGCTCATCACCGTCGCCCCCGACTACATCGGCCTCAACGGCTGGGGCAGCCCCTCGGGGCGCCTCCACCCCTACGTCATCGCCGAGCCGACGGCGATCGCCTCGCTCGACTCGATCCGCGCCCTCCACCGCTTCGCCGGCGGCGAGGGCCCCGACATCGGCGGGATCTCGCCGAACGGCCAGACGCTCCTCTGGGGCGCCTCGGAGGGGGGCTTCGCCGCCCTGTGGGCCGACCGCTACGCGCCCCACTACGCGCCGGAGCTCGACATCACCGCGGTGATCGCCGGCGTGCCGCCGACCGACCCCTTCGCCCTCGTCCAGTACGCGGTCTCCGACATCAACCCGGCGACCGGCGCCTTCGCGGCCGCGCTCGGCAGCAGCCACGACTGGTACGGCCTCGCCGAGCCGCTCTCCGAGGTCTTCGAGTCGCCGTGGGACGGCCAGGTCATGGACATCCTGCAAAACGGCTGCTCCTACAGCCAGTTCGACGGGATCTCCGACGTCGGCGAGGTCTACACCCAGTGGCTGCGCGACGGCGCCGCGGCCGGCGAGCCCGACGACCTCGGCGCCTGGGGCTGCATGCTCGAGCGGGCCGGCCTGCGCGATCCGACGATCGAGCGCCTCACCGATACGCCGGTGCTCGTCACCCTCGGCGAGCTCGACGACCTCGTCTACACGCCGACGGTGAAGGACGACATCCCGCGCCTGTGCGACCTCGGCTACGACATGGAGGTCGTCGAGTGCGCCGGGGCCGGCCACGCCGACGGCGTGATCTTCTCCCTCACCTACCAGCGCGACTGGGCCTTCGCGATCCTCGACGGCGGCTCGCTCGGCGGCGAGACCTGCGTCCTCAACGGGCCGGTCGACTGCGCGACGCTCTAGGAGCGTGCCTCCGCATGACCGAGCGCCGGCGGGCCGCGGCCGCGCCGGCGCTTCGTCGTTCTCGGCCGCCCGCCGCCGCGCGACGAGGCAGCGAGGGGCGGCCCCCTGCCCGAGAAGACAGCATCTCGCCGGCGGCCGCGGTCGCCCCCCGCTCCCGCCACCGTCGTCCTGGCCGTGGGACCCTACGAGCACCGAGGGGCCTCGGTCGCACCTGCGCCGCTCCCCTCATCGACATGTCCTTGAGAACATACGAGCGCCGGCGGGCCGAAGCCGCGCCGGCGCTCGCGCTCAGCGGCTCTGCGCCCGCGCTAGCCGCAGGTGAAGACCGCGTCGAGCGCGGCGATGCCGTCGGCGAGGTTCTGGGCGTTCGGCGTGTCCATCTTCCACAGGGCGCTGAGGGTGCTCGCCTCGGGGGCGCCGCGCTCCGTCGCCTCGCGGTCGAGGGCGGGGCCCGCGACCTGGAGGAACGCCCAGTCAGCGGCCGTGCTCGAGCCGTCGCAGGCGTTGCTGATCATCGCCTCCATGCGCGCCCGGAGAACGCGGGCGTAGCCGCGGTGGAGCGCCTGGTCGAGCTGCTCCCAGCCCTGCTGGAAGAGCTGCTGGTCGGCGGCGTCGAGCTCCTCGAGGAGCGGGTACATGTCGCCGTCGGCGGTGAGGTCACGCCAGCAGCGGACCGCGAGGAGCCCGTCGAAGATCCGCGCGTGGCTCTCGGGGCTCTCGCTCAGCACGCGCGCGGCGAGGCCGATGCCGCCGTCCTGCTGGTAGCCGCCGCCGTAGTAGGCCCACGCCGAGTCGCAGTCCTTGGCCTTGCTCGTCGCGCAGGTGTTCGACTCCTTGTAGACCGAGGTGTAGAGGAACCACAGGAGCGTGCCCTCGATCTTCGCGGCGTTGAGCTCCGGGTCGTTGCCGCCCTGGCCCTCCGCGAAGGCGTCGACGACGATCGGCGACATCGTCGCCGGACCGACGCAGCGCTCGGGGTACTTCATGTAGTTGGCCTCGAGCGAGCACTGCTTGTCGGCGTCGACCAGCGGGTCCCAGTCCTCCATCGGCACGGGCTCGTAGTGGAGGTCCTCGCGGCGGACGAGCCGCGACTCGAGCCCCTCGGGGGTGACGTAGACGTTGCGGGCGGCGGTGAAGTCCGCGGGGGTCGGGGCCGCGTCGCCGCGCCAGAGGAGGTCTGCGATCATCTCGTAGGCCTCGACGCGAGCGACCGAGCTCGGCGTGGTGTCGACCAGGTTGTACTGGCCGTTGTCGGAGACGCAGGCCGGCCACGAGTCGTCCGCCGACATGTTCGTCCGCGGCATGTAGTCGCTGGCGAGCGGCGTGCACGAGGTCTCGTCGAGGGTCGGGACGTCGAGGCCCTCACAGCTCGGGTCGGGCTCTCCGGTGGTGTCTGTACCGGCGCTGGTGCCGTCGCTATCGGAGGTCGACGCGGTCTCCATCGGGTCGTCGGCAGGACATCCGGTGGTCAGCGCGAGGCCGACGAGGGCGCAGCTACAAGCACGGGAAAGGGGGCTAAGGCGCGGCATTCAGGCTCCTAGGCGGGGTCTGGGTCAGGATCGAGGACACAAAAGAACGGGGGCTGTGCATGGACCACCATTGGCCCTTGACACAGCCCCCGAATGACGTGCGGTACCTGTCTATTGGGCGACAAATCACCGCCGACGACAATCCGGCGAACCCCGGCACGTCACAAGAGGCCTTACCCCCATGCAGATTTCCTCACGCACCAAGGGGAACCCCGGGGTCGTCGGGGCCGCCTGAGTGGCGAGCCCGTGGGCCTGCTTCCGCCGCGCTATTAGGCGCCCTCACGCTCATGTCCGCGCGGGGGATGCACCGGTCGAAGACCTTGCATATGCAGGGCTGCGGTCAAGGCGCAGCGCGCTCGAATGCACCTATGCGCGGCCCGCGAGCCGGAGGATCCAACCACTCCGAGGTCAGCGTGGAGGCGTCTGTCGTTTTCTTGGCGACCTCCGACCACCGAATTGATAATCGCCGTTTTTTTCGCGTTCCTTCGCGGTTGGCCTCGACCTAGTCAGAACCTAAGATGCCATTTGCGTTGAACGCGCTCTAGTCGGGCCAATGGGGGCTCGACGCACCCGCGAGGACCTGCCCTATGACCGTCATTGGCACCTCACGCCCCCGCTTCGCCTGCGTCCTCGGGCTCTGCGCCGGCCTCCTCGGCTTCGGCCTCGTCGGCGCCATCGGCGTCGCTAGCGAGGCCCCCGTCGCGGCGGTCGAGGCCCCCGCGGTCGCCAGCACGACCGCCAGCCAGGCCCTCCACTTCGAGCCCAACCCGATCGTTCTCCGGGCGATCTCGCGGTCGCTCCAGGGCGACGAGGGCGACGCCAGCATCGACAGCCTCGCCGAGCTCAAGGCGAGCGGCGAGGCGACCTGGCCCTACGACGATCAGCTCGCCGAGATCTACTGGACGGTCCCCGAGGGCGGCGCGACGACGGATCTCCTCGCCGCCAACTGGGGCCTCGGGCGCAGCTTCTTCACCCTCAACCCCGACCTCGAGCCCGGGACGAGGCTCGACGAGGGCGCGAAGGTCAAGGTCTACGCCGCCGATCCGGTCGAGCCGACGCGATCGATCGGCCACCCGAACCGCGGCCGCCTCCAGCGCGGCATGCCGATGCCCGAGGGCGACTCGTGGCGCCTGCGCCCGAACCGGCGCCGGGCCTTCGGCACCCACAAGACCATCTCGACGATGGTCAAGGCCTTCGAGGCCTACGGCGAGCGCTTCCCCGACGCCCCCGCCGTCCGCGTCGGCGAGATCGCCTCGCGCCGCGGCGGCCGGGCCAAGCCGCACGCCTCGCACCGCACCGGCCGCGACGTCGACCTCGGCTACATCGGCCTCGGCGAGGACGACGGCGAGGTCCGCTGGAAGCGGATGAGCAAGGAGACCCTCGACGTCGAGAAGACCTGGTTCCTGGTCCACGAGATGATCAAGAGCGGCAACGTCGACACGATCTTCATCTCGTCGCGCCTCCAGCGGCTCCTCTACAAGGAGGCCAAGGCGCAGGGCCTCAGCGACGAGGAGCTCCAGCGGATCTTCCAGCACCCGCGCCACGCCGAGTCGCCGCGGGCGATCATCAAGCACTGGCGCGGGCACGTGAACCACATGCACGTCCGCTTCCGCTGCGAGGCGTGGAACGGCCGCTGCCGCGGCGAGCGCAAGGTCGACGACCCCGAGGGCCTCGACGAGCTCGGCGAGGAGCTCGACGGGACCGAGGAGCTCGACAACAGCGTCGACGGCGAGCTCTTCGCCGACGCGTCGACGCCCTGACGCCTGCCCCGCCCCTCGCGTCCCGCGTGTATGATCGCGGCGATGCTGAGGTCCGCGACCCGAGGCCCGACTCCACGCAGAGCGCGGCGCCTCGGGTCTTCCCCTCTCGTCATCGTCCTCGGCGTCAGCGTCAGCGCCGGCTGCCGCGCCCCGCGGGAGGTCTCGCCGCCGAACGGCGGCGGCTCGGCGACGACGACCATCACCACAAACAACCCGCCGCCCGTCGCCGACGTCGGCTTCGAGCTCCGCCTCGAGCCCCACGCCGGGCCCTGGGCGCCGCTCGATCCGGTCGAGCCGCGGCCCTTCGCGGTCGCCCCGCAGCTCGAGACCGAGGTCGTCGAGACGTGGACCGGCGTCGACTCGCTCTACCCGCGCTGGGTGACGCCAGACCTCCCGGGGCGCGCCGTCGGCCTCCTGCTGTCGACGGCCTGGTGGGCCGCGGCGCCGCCGAACTGCCGCGATCGCCCGCCGGAGGATCGCGTCGAGTACCGCTTCGCCCACGGCAAGACCTCCGGCTACGCGCTCTACTTCCCGTCCGATGGCCGCGGCTTCAACTTCCTGCCGGCGTGGAGCGTCCAGCTCCCCTTCCGCGAGATCGAGGGCGGCGCCTTCCGGATCGACGCGGCGATGTACCGCCCCGACACCGCGAACCCCTGGGGCCTCGAGACCTGCGCCCACATGGTCGAGCTCGAGGTCAACCACGGCCGCGGCGGCACCGGGATCCACTTCATCGCCACGGCGCTGCGGATCGTCGACGGGACCGAGCGCTTCGCCGGCTCGGCGCAGGGGGTGCTCGAGGCCCTGAGCGCCCGCTTCGCCGCGGACCGCGAGGGACGCCGCGCCGTGATCGACGCGGCCCTGCGCCAGCGCGCCCGCGACCTCAACCCGCCGCCCCCCGAGCCGCTGACGCCGGCGCTCCTCGGCGACGCGCCGCCGCAGATGGTCGCGACCTGGGACCACGCCCGCAGCGAGCTCGACGTTCTCCTCTTCGAGCGCGCCACCGGCGAGCTGTCGGCCCACCGCGGCCGACAGACGATCCCGCCGGTCGACTGCCCGCCCGGAGCGCCCTGCGCCTACCGCGAGAGCGGCACCTTCGACCTCTTCACGGTGTGGACGATCACCGCCGAGGCCGCCGCCCGCTACCGCGTCGATCACCAGGCCCACCTGGTCCGAGAGACACACTTCACGCCGCGGGTCAGCGTCCACGTCCGCGACGACTCGCGCCCAGCCGCGCCCACAAACGGCGGGACGATCGCCCGCTGAGGAGCGGCGACGTCCGCAGGCCGCACCTGGTCCACAGGACACGCTTCATGCAGCCGGACCGCGCCCGCTCCGCGGCGCTCGCCCGCGTCGAGCGGGGCGCGGAGACCCGCCCGCCGCTCGTGACATCGACGCCCGACGCGGATCGCGGCGGCGTCCGATCTTCATGAACCGATCCGCGTGACTCGCTCGGCATGACCGAGGGCACGGGCCGCGGCAGCCGACGAGCGCCGCCCCGCGGAGGCGATCAAACGCCGCCTAGGCCCGCCGCGCGCCGTCCCTGTCGCCATCCCGCGGAGAGGCCGAGAGGCCGCCGTCGCGCCCGTACTCGCCGCCTAAGCCCGCCGCCGCGGGTGGCCGCGCCCGATCCCTGCGTGTAGGCTTCCGCCCGTCCATGCTCCTCCGCGACCCAGTCCACGGGCTCATCGCCTTTAAGAGCGAGGTCGAGTCCGTCGTCCCCCGCCTCCTCGACTGCCGCGAGGTCCAGCGGCTCCGGCGGATCCGCGCCCTCGGCCTCGCCAGCCTCGCCTACCCGGGCGGCGAGCACTCGCGCTTCGCCCACGCGATCGGCTCGGCCCACGTGATGCGCCGCTACCTCGACCGCGTCGCCACCCTCGCCGAGGACGTCCCGCCGCACGACCGCATCGACGACGAGCACGCGATGATCGCCCTCGCGGCGGCGCTCCTCCACGACCTCGGCCACGGCCCCTACAGCCACACCTTCGAGGCCGTCATTCCGGGGATGCCGCGGCACGAGCTGTGGACCTCGCGGATCCTCCTCGACCCGGACACCGAGGTCCACCGCGCGCTCGCGGCGATCGACCCGACGATGCCGGCGAAGGTCGACCGCCTGATCCACGGCGAGTCGGAGATCCGCCACCTCGCCCGCGCGGTCTCGGGGACCTTCGACGTCGACCGCTGCGACTACCTGCTGCGCGACTCCTACATGACCGGGGTGCGCTACGGCACCCTCGACCTCGACTGGCTCCTGGCGTCGCTGCGCCTCTACGTCCCCGAGGGCCAGAGCGCGGCCTACCTCGCGGTCGACGGCGAGAAGGGGCTGACCGCGGTCGAGAGCTTCTTCCTCGCCCGCCTCTACATGTACCGCCAGGTCTACCTGCACAAGGCGGTGCGCTCGGCGGAGGTGATCCTGCGGGCGCTGGTCCGCCGCCTGTGCGAGCTCGGCCCGCAGCCCGGGACGCCGCCGGCGATGGAGAAGCTGCTGCGCGGCGAGACGCTGACCACCGGCGAGTACCTCGACATGGACGACCGCACCCTCGAGACGGCGCTCTACGACTACTGCGGGAGCAAGGACTCGGTCCTCGCCGGGCTCGCGGCCCGCCTCCGCCACCGCCGCCTCTTCAAGAGCCTGCGCCTGCGCCCCGAGGCCGACTCGAAGACGGTGCAGAGCCGCCTCGACGCGGTCCTCGCCGCCGCCGACGTCGGCCCGGCGTACCTCGGGGTCGTCGACCGCGTCGAGCAGGACGTCTACCGCGACGACGCGGCGCTGGTGGTCATCTCGTCGAGCGGCCGGCGCGAGCAGCTCATCGACGTGTCGCCGGTGCTCCGCGGGCTGAGCCGCGAGCGCATCGTCCAGCACCGGGCGATCTTCCCCCCCGAGATCCGCAGCGAGGTCCGGGCGGCCCTCGCCGACTTCCGCTGAGGAGCGCAGGAGATGGGCCAACGATCCCTGAGCGCGAGCCGCTGCGCCGGCTGCGGGCTGCACGACGAGCTCTGCCTGTGCCCGTCGATGCCGAAGCTCGACCTCCGCACGCA
>JAGQIT010000441.1:8593-9461 GCA_020431135.1 Myxococcales bacterium
CAGAGATGGTCTGGTACGGGGCCCGCGACGCCGCGATGGACACGGCGCCGCTCGTCGATCCGGGGCGCGACTACCTGCTGCTCTTCCAGCGCGAGGACGCGATCACCCTGACCCCGGAGGTCGCCGCGGCGCTCGGCGCCGACGGGCGGACGCCGACGCTGGTGGTCCTCGACGGGACCTGGCACCAGTGCTCGCGGATGGCCCGACGCGCGCCGCGGATCCCCGAGCTGCAGTGCTACGCGCTGCCGGAGGGCCCGCCGTCGACGTGGAAGATCCGGACGCCGCCGCGGCCCGGGGCGCTGTCGACCCTGGAGGCGACGTGCAGGGCGCTGGCGATCCTCGAGGGCGACGCCGCCGTGACGCGACCGGCGGAGGCGTGGTTCGAGGCGGTGACCGAGCGGCTGTGGCAGATGCGCGGCTACGCGCGGCCCGACGACTAGGATCCTGTGGCGAAAGTCCCGTGTGGCCTCGCGCCGCAATCGTCGGCCAATCGTCACGGCGAAGCGCCGCTGTGCCGTACTGCGAGTCGACGTGGGCAAGCGAGGGCGCGCGGGTCCTTCGCCACAGGCTCCCAGGGCGCCGCGTCGTCGAGGCGGCGACGCGTCAACGACCGCGTCACGCAGCCGCGACTCTCGCTACCCGCGGACACCCGTCGCACAACGCAGCCGCACCGGCCCGCACCCTCGTCGCTCGTCTCGACGCGTGAGGGCCCGCTATGCGCCAGTCCAGCGCCGTTGAGGAGAGCGGACCCGAGCTGCGGCGCGAACGACCTCCTCTGCGAGACTCGCGCAGCTCCGGATCGGCGAGCTCCTAGTGATGGCCGCCGTCGCCGTGCCCGCCGTGCGCCCGCGCGGGCAGCGGGGCCAGG
>JAGQIT010000442.1 GCA_020431135.1 Myxococcales bacterium
CCTTCTCGTGGCCGATGCCGCGGCGCGGGTCGGCGTTGACGATGTCGATGAGCTCGGCGACCGTGTGCTCGCCGTCGCCGACGACGTGGCCGGGGACGCGCTTGGCGACCGCGACGAGCTCGCCGTTGACGACGAGGATCCGGTGGTCGAAGCCCTCGATGTAGGTCTCGACGATCACCGTCCGCGAGTGCTCGGCGGCCTTGTCGAAGGCGACCTCGACGGCCTCGGCGCTGTCGAGGTTGATCGACACGCCGCGGCCGTGGTTGGCGTCGAGCGGCTTGACGACGACCGGGTAGCCGAGGCCCTCGGCGGCGCGCAGCGCCTGGGCGGCGGTGCGGACGAGGCGCTGGCGCGGCACCGGCAGGCCGAGGTCGCCGAGGATCTGGTTGGTGAGCTCCTTGTCCGAGGCGATCTCGACGCCGATGTAGCGGGTCTCGGAGGTGATCGTCGCCTGGATGCGCTTCTGGTAGCGGCCGTGCCCGAACTGGACGAGCGAGTAGTTGTTGAGGCGCAGCCACGGGATGTCGCGGTCCTCGGCGGCGCGGACGAGCGACGCGGTGGACGGCCCGAACTGCCGGCGCTGGGCGTAGGCGATGAGGTCGCCTTGCTGCTCGAGGAAGTTGAAGCCGGGGCCGGCGGCGTCCTTGGGCCGGACCTTGTCGGGGAGGAGCGAGTGCAGGAGGTCGAGGGCGAGCTCGCCGGCGGCCTCGCCGACCTGCTCCTCCTCGTACTCGTAGACGACGTAGTAGTGGCCGTGCTCGCCGGTGCCGCGGGTCTTGCCGAACGACACCTGGGCGCCGGCGAGGACCTGGAGCTCGATCGCGACGTGCTCCAAGACGTGGCCGAGCCAGGTGCCCTCGTCCTCGCGCAGGCGGCGGACGAAGCCGCCCTCCTCGGAGTACGAGCAGGTGTGGGTGTCGAGGCTCGGGATCGCCGCGAGGAGGCCGTCGACGAAGCCGGGGATCTTCGCGCTCGGCCAGTCCTCGAGGGCGCCGAGATCGACCTTGAGGCGGATGACCGGGAAGTGGGCGTAGAGGTTGGGTCCGCGGTAGACGCGGCGCTCGAGGATCTTCATTGCCGGCTCCTAGTTGGCCTGAGGTCGACGCGCGCGGCCGCGGCGTCAGTCGTCGTCGCCCGGGGAGGGGATCGCCTCACGGGTGTGGAGGTTGAAGGTCGCACCCTTGTCGAGGATATGCAGCTTTATGCCAGTCAGGCAGATGACCGCGCCAGTCCGGGCGTGGCCCATCGACGAGTGCTCGAGCGACGAGGCGTCGACGACGGTGATCGCCCCGGCGCCCTCGACGTGGAGGACATCCGCGGGGTCGATGAAGGCCGCCGTGTCCTCGTCGAGGCCGAGGCCGACCGCGAAGGGGTTGTAGGCGAGGGCGGTCAGGAGGCGGCCGAGGCGGTCGCGCTGGCGGAAGTGCTGGTCGATGACCACGCGGTTGGTCATGCCGAAGCCCGGGGCGAGGGAGACCATGCCGGCGCGCGGAGTCGCGCCTCCCTTGCCGAAGGCGATCATGTGCTCCGAGAGGATCGCCGCGCCCGCTGAGGTGCCGCCGACGGTGACGCCCTCGGCGTTGAGCTTGCGGATCGTCTTGGCCACCGGGGTGCCGCCGAGGATCGTCGAGATCCGCAGCTGGTTGCCGCCGGTCAGGAAGATCCCGGTCGAGCTCTCGAGGAGCTCGAGCCAGTCCTCGCGGTCGGTGTCGGCGCGCTGCTCGTAGCCGAGGGAGAAGGCCGCGGCGGCCCCGAGCCCCTTAAAGAGGTCGACGTAGCGCTGGCCGGTGTCGTCGAGGCGCGAGGCGGTCGGGATCACGGCGATCCTCGCGCTCGCGCCGCCGGAGATCTCGAGGAAGCGGCGGAGGATCGTCTTGCTCCCCTGCTTGTCCTCGGCGCCGCCGACCGGGACGATCCAGCCGCGGGCCTTGTCCTTCTCAACCTTCGCTGGGCACATCGCTCGTTCTCTTCTCTGCTTCTCTGCTCATCGGTGGCTGGGCGCGCGGGTGGGCGCGCCTCAGCGGCGCTCAAAGGTGCCGGGGACGACGACCTCGCCGCCCTTGACCATCCAGCGGCCGCCGGCGAGGACGCCGTCGACGGCGAGCTCGCGGGGCCTTCGCGGGTCGCCGCGGAGGACGACGAGATCGGCGTCGGCGCCGACCTCGACCCGGCCCTTGCGCGGCAGGCGGAGCTGGTCGGCGACGTTGCGCGTGAACACCGGGAGGGCGGCCTCGAGGGCGACGCCGTCGGCGGTCAGGTCGCTCAGGGCGGCGATCAGGGTGTCGGCGCGGCCGACGTCCATGGCGACGATCCGCCCGCCCTCGCCGAAGACCGGCATGCAGCCGGCACCGTCGGAGGAGCAGGTCAGGCGCGCGTCGGGCAGCGTCGGGTCGGCGAGCCAGCGGGCGATCGCGTCGGTCGCCAGGAGGCCGTCGCCGGGGTCCTCTTCGGGGAAGGCGGTGACGTCGACGGTGCAGCCGCGGCGGCCGAGCGCGCAGGCCTCGTCAAAGAGCGCCCGCTGCCGGTTGATGTGCGTCGGGTGGAAGACGCGCGGCGGCAGCTCGGTCCGGTCGAGGGCGGCGCGGATCAGCTCCAAGCCGCGGCGGCCGTCGCCGAGGTGGAGGTGGAGGAAGCCGGCCTTATGCGTCATCAGGCCGGCGACGTGGCAGTCGCTGGCGACGCGGAGGAGCTCGTCGAGGGTCGGCTGCGACGATCGGTGGTCGGAGATCGCCAGCTCGCCGACGCCGATGATCGGATCGACGTAGACGATGTCGCGGCGGACGGAGCCGGTGAGGGTCGGCACCGGCAGCTCGTAGGCGCCGGTGTAGCAGTAGGCGCTCAGGCCCTCCTCGCGCAGGCCGTAGGTCCGGGCGACGAGGTCGGCGACGGTGCGCGTGGTCCCGTCGGTGCCGAGAACGCCGACGACGGTGGTGATCCCGGCGCGCGTCAGCTGGCTGAGCTGGACCGGCGGCACCCGGGTCGCCGGCCCCGCCTCGCCGCCGCCGCCGATCAGGTGGACGTGGGCGTCGAGGAGCCCGGGGATGACCAGCGCCCCGCCGAGGTCGTCCTCGGCCGCGCCGTAGGCCGCGGGCGGCGACGGGAGGTCGGCGCCGAGCGCCGCGACGCGGCCGTCGGCGACGAGCAGGTCACAGCGCCCGCGGGCCTCCGGGGCGAAGAGCGTCGCGTTGCGCAGGAGCCGGAGCATCGGCGGCGAACGGTACACGAGGGCCGCTAATTGCGACAAGCCGCCGAGCGCACGGGGGCGCCGCGGCGGCTCGCCGAACCCTCACGCGGGGCTCAGGGGTTTTGCTGCGGCGGGAAGGGGCCGAAGTCGACCTCGTCGGTCTTCGCCACGGCCTCGCAGCCGTCGTTCGGATCGGCGTAGATCGTCGACGGCGCGCCGGCGATGTAGATCATGGCGCAGCCGCCCTCGCCGATCGCCGCGTCGGGGTCGCAGCGCTTGCACACCGCCTTCGGCCCGGAGTCGTCGCAGACGAAGGCCTCGTCGCAGAAGAACGACCGGCAGTACTGGTCGCGGACGTCGACGCCGGAGAGCGTGAGGTCGGGCTCGATCGCCGGGTTCTCGTTGCCGGGGGCGTCGCAGAAGCCGAAGGCGTTGGTCTCGAGGCCCGTGTCGCACATCCCCTGGAGGGTCGGCTTGCAGCCGAGGCTGCCGCGGCGCTCCTCGGCGCAGGGGGTGTAGATCCCGCTCGAGCCGACGGCCGCGTCGTAGAGCACGCGGTAGGGGTGGGTCAGGTTCTGCGACTCGGGGTCGCAGCCGACCTCGGCGTCGGTGACCGAGCAGACCTGGTCCTCGTTCGACTGCGAGATGTCGCCGCTGCCGTCGCTGCCGGGGGACTTGCACTGGGCCTGGACGCGGTTGCTGGAGATCGCCTCGCGGATCACGTCGTTCTCCTCGCAGTCGACCGCGTTGCCGCAGCGGAGGACGTCGTCGGAGTTCTCCGGGTTGAAGATCGCCGAGCAGCCGGCGAGGGGGGCGGCGGCGAGGGCGACGGCGGCGACCAGGGTGACGCGGGACCAGAGGAAGGACATGCGGCGGAGCTCCAGCAGCTGATGGCGTGGGGGTCTGCGGGCGTCTGAGCGGGTCGCGGGGGGCCCTTCGAGGCTCAGACGAGGTCCGGCGAGGATACGGGGGCGGCCGGGGGAGCGCAAGCGGGCAGATCGATGATGAAGGCGGTCCCTGGGCCCCCTGCGGGGCTCCGGTCGAGGCGCACGCTGCCGCCGTGATCCGAGACGATCTGCTGGACGATCGCCAGGCCGAGGCCGGTGCCCTGGGCCTTGCGCGTGTAGAACGCCTCGAAGATCCGCTCGGCCTCCTCGTCCTCGATCCCCGGGCCGTTGTCGGCGACGGTGATCTCCAGGCGGTCGCGGTCGACGCGGAGGCGGACGGCGATCGTCGGCGTCCGCGGCTCGTCGTCGCCGACGAGCTCGAGCTCGCCGAGCGCCTCCTTGGCGTTGCGCAGGAGGTTGAGGAGCGCCTGGCGGAGCTGGCCGGCGTCGCCGACGACGGGGACCTCACCCGCGGGGAGGTCGCGCTCGAGGGTGATCCCGGCGAGGTCGTACTCGCCGGCGATGAAGTCGAGGAGGCTGCGCAGCTCGTCGCCGAGGTCGTAGGGCTGGGGGTCGGGCTTCTGCCGGCGGGCGAAGGCGAGGTAGTCCTCGGTGATCAGGGCGAGGCGATCGACCTCGCGGGTGATCTGCGCGAGGAGCTGGCGCGCCTCGGGGCTCGCCCCCTCGAGCTCGTCCTCGAGGAGCTCGACGTTGAGGGCGACGCTGCTCAGGGGGTTGCGGATCTCGTGGGTGACCTGGGCGGCGAGGCGACCGACGGCGGCGAGGCGCTCGCCGCGGAGGAGCCGACGCTCGCGCTCCTGCAGCGCCTCCGCCATCTGGTTGAACTCGCGGGCGAGCTGCGTGACCTCATCGCCGTCGGCCTTCTCGCCGAGCTCGATGCGCTGCTCCCAGTCGCCGCGGCCGAGGCGGCGGACGCTCGCGGTGAGCTCGCGCAGCGGCTTGAGGGTGAGGATCACGCCGAGGGCGGCGGCGAGGGCGAGGAGCGAGGCGACGATCGTCAGGACGATCGTCAGTCGCTCAGTTTCGCGCTCGGCCTGGCGCACCTGATCGCTGAGGTCGTGGATCCCGCGGGCGACGAGGCTCTCGAGGGCGCTGAACTGGCGGTTGATCTCGTTCTGCGCGCGGATGTCGCTGAGGACCTCCGCGGGGGGCCGATCCTCGTCGGCGGCGACCGCCGCCTCGAGCGTCGAGATCGCCTCGTGGAGGGCGCGGACCTCCCCGAGGTTCTGGTCGCCGCCGAAGCGATCGGGGTTGGCGAGGGCGTCGTCGATGAGGAGGCGCGCCTGCTGGACCGCGCGCGTGCGCTCGGCGAGCGCCTCGACGAGGAGCGCCTCGTCGGTCGCGCTCAGGGCCTGCGGCTCGCCGCGGCTGTCCTCGACGCGGACGTAGATCCGCGCGGCCTGGATGCGCGCGCGGGTCAGGCGGGCGCTGAAGATCACGTGGACCGCGGTGAGGAGGTCGAAGCTCGCCTGGAGGGCGCGGACCTGGCCGAGGATCGCCCACGACGACGCGCCGGTGGTGACGAGGACCATCATCACGAGGGCGACGATCCGCGCGGCGAGGCTCTGGCGCAGGCGCAGGGGCGGGCGATCGTTGGCCACCGCGCGGACTCTATCAGCACCGGTCGCGGACCGCTCGCGCGTGGACCGGCGCGAGACTCGAGCAAGAAAGAGGACGGCCCGGACACCCCTCAGGGGCGGGCGAGCGCGCGATCGGGGCCTTCGGGCCCCTTCCCCTGGGCGCCGTCCCGTGCGAGTGTTGAGCCGCGCCCCCGATCACCCCGGGGCGCGGTCGCCATGCCGATGTTCAGCTCCCGTCTTTGTTCCTCTGCGCTCGCCGGCCTCACGGCGGCGGCGATGATCTCTGGCGCGCTCGCCCCCGCCACCGCGTCGGCGGCCGCCGCCGGGCCCACGTTCGGGGCGTTCTCCGCCTACGCAGCGGCGCACTACGACGCCGCCGGCGGGACCGTTCTCGGCCTCGAGGGCGACGACGACGCGGCCGCGGCCCTGACCGCGGCGCTCCGCGACCAATTCGCGGCGCGCGGCGTCGGCGGGGGCAAGGAGATGTCGGCCCTCGAGCTCAAGCTGACCATGGGCTGCGACGATCCGCCCGCGCCCGGCTGCATGGCCGAGGGCGGCAAGACGCTCGGCGTCGACCAGATGGTCTACGGCAAGCTCAAGAAGTCGGGCGCCGGCTACACCGTCGAGCTCACGCTCCTCGACGTCGCCAGCGGCACCGTGGCCCAGTCGCTGAACGCCCCGTTGAGCGCCGACGCGGTCGCGAGCGGCGCGGTCGCGCAGACGGCGAAGGACCTCGTCGATCAGATGCTCGGCGCGGAGGCGGAGCCGGAGCCGGAGCCGGAGCCCGACGTCGTCGCGCCGCCGCCCGTGGTCGAGGAGCCGGAGCCCGCCGACGACGGCGGCGGCCTCGTCTGGGGGCGCCACGACGCCGCCAAGTGGAAGAAGATCGGCCTCTACACCTCGGCCGGCCTGATGGTCGCCTCGCTCGGCGCCGCGGTCGCGACCTCGCTGATGATCCGGCAAAACGGCCCGGTCTACAACGACCTCATCGACGCCGCCAACGCGAGCCTCGACGACGACAAGTCGGGCAACGACATCAACCCCAACACCGACCAGGACCTCTGCGACCTCGCGCGCACCGAGCCGCCCGGCGAGATGGGCACGGTGACCAACGCCGAGGTCGCCAACGTCTGCCGCCGCGGCGACACGATGGCGACGATCGCCACCGCGACCTGGATCGGCACCGGCGTCTTCGCGGCGTCGACGATCGCCTTCACGACGCTCCTCTTCGTCCACCGCGACAAGAGCGGCAACATGGCCAAGCTCCGGCGCCGCGGCGCGTCGATGGGCGTGGCGCCGATGGGCCGCAGCGGGGCGATGCTCTCCGGCGGCTGGCGCTTCTAGGCGGCGCACAGGCGCCTCCTTCTAGGCGGCCATGTCCTCGCAGGGGCGTGGCCGCTCGGCGTTCTCGGCGAGGCGGGGCGGTCTCCTGCGTAGCTGCGATTGTGTCCGGTAGGACATGATCGCTCGCCGCGCTCGGAGACCGCTGGAGGCGGCGCATCGAGAGCTGGCGCGAGTGCCGGGTCGTACGCGCCGTCCGGCGCCCCGCGGAGGTGAGGGGCGCCGGCTTCGTACGGTAGCGAGGGTCCGCTCGGGCTCTGCTGCTCGATGTCTCGCGGAGGTGCTGCGGGGAGGCGTCGGATTCAGGCCGTCGCGAATGCTTGGTCGAACTTGGCGGTTCGGCGCTCTCGCTGCCAGCGGGGCGTAACTCGGTGGAAATTGGGCTGTGTCCGGTAGGACATGTGCGATCGCCGCGTCGGAGGTGGCGAAGTCGCCGGTCCCAGCGCGCTCGGGGGACTGCCTCGGTGAGCCATGTCGCTGCCTGTCGGCGCTCGCCTCGGCGGCCGTGAGCGGGCTGGATGTCCTTGCGGACAGGATCGCGCGCTGTCCGTGGCGCCACCGCCGCGACCTCGGCGTGCGGCGGAGCGCGTCCTCTTCGGGCCTACGGCGGCGAGCGCGACGGCCTCCGCCTCGCCCTATGAACGTCGTCTGCTGCGGGGCGCTCGCCACGGCGCCGGTCGTCGACGCGCCGACGGGCCTACGCCGGCCGCGCAGCTAGCATGACTATGCAATGAAGGGTTGGGGCGTGCGGCTGCGACCGGCGCGGTCGACTCGCGTGTGGCGCGGTGTCGTCGCGCGTGCGGCTCGCGTCGCGGTCGTCAGCGCGGTCGCGGTCGTTCCCGCGGCCTGCGGCGACGAGGCGCGCCCGCCGACGATCATCCTCGCGGTCGACGACCTCGACGATCCGGGGGTCGCCCTCGCCCTCGACGACGTCAGCGACGACCTCGAGGGGATCACCGGCGAGCGGCCGAGGCGCGGGCGCAGCGGCGCCTGTCGTGAGCGCCAGGTGCGGATCGAGGTCGTCGCTCCGGAGCGCGCGGCGGCGATCGCCGAGCTCGCGGGGCTCGCCGCCCAGGAGTTCGCGATCCACGAGAGCCGCTGCGGCCGCGGCGGGCGGCGGATCCGCCTCGCCGGTGGTTCGAGCCTCGCCCGTCAGTGGGCGCTCTACGCCCTCCTCGAGGAGCTCGGCGTCCGCTACCTCCACCCCGAGGCGACGCTCCTCCCAGAGGCGCTCGACTGGCCCGAGCTGCCGCTGCGCCTGCGCGAGGGCCCGGCGATCGGCCGGCGGACGATGCACGCGCACCGCCGCCACCCGATCGAGCTGTCGCCGCCGCTGCGCGGGGACGCTGAGGGAGACGGCGACGGCGGCGACCTCGACATGGCCGCCTACCAGCGCCGGTGGATCGACTGGAACGTGAAGATGCGCCAGACCGCGGTCGACGGCTGGGATCACGCGCTCGTCGGCGACTACGCGGCGCGCCGCGGGTTTGCGCGGGTCGTCGGCCTCAACCTCGCCAACAACCAGCAGGGCGCGGCGCCGATCCTCGATCCCGACGATCCGCGCCCGGAGGCCGAGCAGCTCGCGGCGGCCGTCGATCGGGCGATGACCGCCGGCGCCGCCCTCGACCCGCCCCTGCCGGCGCCGACGCGCCTCGAGCTCCAGTTCAACCCGAGCGAGTTCACCGAGGTCGACCACCGGCGGACCCTCGCCCGCCTGCGGGCGATCACCGATCACTTCGAGCGCAGCTACCCGGAGGCGACGATCGAGGCGATCAACCACGGCACGCACGCCGAGCCGCGGCCGCCCTTCAACCGGCGCTTCTTCGACCTGCCGGCGCTCGCCCCCGCGGCCCTCGGCGTCGAGGTCCACCCGCTGATGTTCTACGACCTCGAGCGCCCGGCGGCCGGGGTCTACGGCAACGCGAGCTACGCCCCGCTCCTCCGCTTCATCCGCGAGGAGCAGGCGAAGCGGCGGATCGTCCACTACCCCGAGAGCTCGTGGTGGCTGACCTTCGATCTGCCGGTGCCGCTCTACCTCGCGCCGGCGACGATCGACGCCCGCGCCTACGACCTCGAGCTCCTCAGCCCCTATCTCACGGCGGATCCGCGGGCGCGCTCCGGCGTCGTCGGCCACCACCTCTTCACCAGCGGCCAGGAGTGGGGCTACTGGATGGTCGACTACTGCGTCGCCAAGATGACCTGGGACCCGGGGCTCGGCTTCGCCGGCTGCGTCGACGGGATCACCGGGGCGCTGGCGGACGGGGAGGCGCTCGCCGAGCTCCTCGAGGCGGTGCGGGCCGAGCAGGTCGTGACGCTGCGGGAGCCGCGGCTCCTCCGGCTGCTCGTCGGATCGGACGACGAGACCGAGGCCGGGCGCGCGCTCGGGGTCGAGGTCCACCCGCTGCCGCCGACGCCGGCGGAGGTCGTCGCCATGGACGAGGGCGAGGCCGAGGCGCTCGCCGAGGATCTCGAGCGCCTGACGACGATCGCCGGCGACTACCACCGCTGGGCCGATCGCGCCGACGATCTGCTCGTCGCCCAGAGCGAGGCCCAGGCGCCGTGGGTCCGCGAGATCGCCGACGGCCTGCGGATCTTCGCCCTCCGGGCCGAGCACGCCGCGGCGATCGGCCGCGGGGCCCTGGCGCTGCGCGG
>JAGQIT010000443.1 GCA_020431135.1 Myxococcales bacterium
ACGGCAAGCGCAAGGAGTCGACCTCCGGGCTGGCGCTGACGCTCGTCGAGAACTTCGCCCGCCGCGGCCGCGACGTCGTGGTGCTCCGCTACGACGGCGTCCGCAACCTCGGCGAGAGCTACAAGGACCCGGACTGCCGCGAGCACGGGCGCGAGGCGATGCGCATGACCCTGTCGCAGGGCGTCGAGGACCTCGAGGCGACGCTCGACTACATCGAGAGGAACCCGGAGTTCACGGCGACGGCGATCATCGTCGTCTCGTTCAGCCTCCAGGCGGTGATCGGCCGGCGCGTGCTCTTCCGCGACCGCGGCCGGCGGATCCGCCAGTGGATCGCCGTCAACGGGGCGCCCTACGCCCGCGATCTGATCGCCAACGCGGCCGGCGGCGTCGACTACCTCGGCCAGCACCAGCGCGGCGTCCGCTTCGGCCCGGCGTCGATCCTCGGCGTGACCTCCGACGCCGATCACTTCGCGGCCGACGCGGTCGCCTCGGGGCTCGCCTTCGCGGCCGACGCCGAGCGCGAGGTCCCGGCGATCGCGGCGCCGATCACCTGGATCCTCGGGCGCTACGACGCGTGGGTCGATCCGGCGATCGTCCGCGGCCTGATGGCCCGGCCGGCGAAGGCGGCGCGCGACGTCGTCGAGCTCGACTGCGGCCACATCCCGCTCAACTCCGACGAGGCGATCCAGCTCTTCCAGTCGATCACGCGGGCGATCTGGCGCGCCCTCGAGGGCGAGGAGATCGAGGCGATCTTCCCGCCCTGGCGCGAGATCGTCGCGGTGCGCAACGCCGAGTGGCGGCGGACGCCGCGGGCGCCGCTCCCCGACAAGCGCACGTACTGGGCCGAGTACCTCCTCGGCGGCGGCGATCACAAGATCTCCTACGACGTCCTCTACGCCTGTGATGAGTACCTCCGCTTCCTCGACCGCCAGGCCGAGCTCCTCGGCGTCGAGCCGGGCCACCGGGTCGCCGACATGGGCTGCGGGACCGGCAACTTCTTCGCCCGCTACTTCGAGCGGCGAGGCGGCCGGCGCCGGGGCCCGATCGCGCGCCTCACCCTCGTCGACTTCGTGCCGGCCGCGCTGGCGACCGCGCGGCGCAAGCTCGAGCGCTACGAGCAGGCGCGCGAGCTCCTCGCGGCGCCCGCCGACGCGCGCGCCATCAGCCTCGAGCTGAGCCCGGCGCGGAGCTTTCGGGCGTTCCTCGCGGGGGAGTTCTATGGTTACGATCCCCTCAAGGGTACGATGAGGGGTCTCGGCGACTACTCGGTCGAGATGTGGAAGGCGATGGACAACTGGCGGCTCCACGACATCCTCCGCGGGAGGGTGCTCGACGACGAGGATCGCTCCTTCCTCAAGGAGAGCTTCCCCGCGGATGAGCGCGAGGTGATCGTCGACGTCAACCGGATCTGCCGCTGGATCCTCGGCCGCGTCGAGGCCAACGACCTCAGCCGCGAGGGCCGGCGCCGGGTCGCCTCGGGGGCGGCGGCGCGCTTCCACGACCTCCGCTTCGCCCGCCTCGAGAGCCGCGACCCCGAGGCCCTCGAGCGCCTGCCCTTCGCCGACGGCAGCTTCGACCGCCTGGTCTCGTCGCTCGTCCTCTCCTACCTCGACAACCCGCTCGAGACGCTCCGCGAGTTCCACCGCTGCCTCGCCCCCGGCGGCCGCCTGGTGGTCTCGTCGATGCGCCCCGACGTCGACATGAGCCGGATCTACCAGAACCTCCTGCGCCGCCTCGAGCGCGGCGACGCGGTCGCGATCCCCGACGGGATCAGCCGCGCCGAGTTCATCGACGATCTCCGCGCCTTCCTGTCGTCGGCCGCCTTCCTCCTCACCCTCGCCGAGGAGGGGCACTTCGCCTTCTTCTCGCGCGACGAGCTCCGTCACCTGGTCGAGCGCGCGGGCTTCCGCCGCGTCGAGACCTTCGAGGCCTTCGGCGATCCGCCGCAGGCCTACGTCACCGTTGGCTACCGATGACCGCCGAGATCAACGACCGCGCGCAGGAGAGCCCCGCTGAGCGGGACCAGCGCTTCGCGTCGTTGATGGAGGCCGAGGTGCTCGCAGGCTACCGGCGGGCGACCTACCTCGGGATCCCGCTGGTGATGGGCTTCGGGATCCTCGACCTGCTGTCGCTCGACGGCCACGAGTTCGCGCTCTTCATCGGCCTGCGCGTCGGCCTCTCGTTCGTCCTCTTCGCCCTCCTGCGGGTCGCCCATCTCGGCGAGCGCTGGATCCTCCCGGCGGTTGTGGTCGGCACCTACCTCGCCGGGACGACGATCGGCCTGATGAGCGCGCTCCTCGGCCACGAGTCCTTCTACTACGCCGGCATGAACGTCGTGATCCTGGCGATCGGCCTCCTGGTGCCGATGGGGCCGTGGCCGATGCTCGGGGCGTCGCTGGCGATCTACGCGAGCTTCGTCGGCCTCACCGTCGCCTTCGATCCGATCCCGCTCGCCGACTGGGACTGGGGCCTCTTCCTCAGCAACAGCGTCTTCGTCCTCGTCACCGCCGCCGTCGTCACCGTCGGCGCCTACGTCAACCGCACCCTGCGGCGGATCGCCTTCGACGCGACGGCCGAGCAGGAGCGGGTCAGCGCCGGCCTGCGCCTGGCCAACGAGAAGATCCAGAGCAACTACAGCGAGCTCGCCGACAAGCAGCGCGAGCTCACCGAGGCCTACCGCTTCAAGAGCCAGTTCCTCGACAACATGTCCCACGAGCTGAGGACGCCGCTGACGTGCATCCTCACCCCGCTCGAGGGGCTCCTGGACGACGAGCCCCGCGGCGAGCGTCGGCAGATCTTCCAGGACATGCACCAGGCGTCGACGCAGCTCTACGACCTGATCAACGACCTCCTCGACTACTCGCGCTACGGCGAGCGCGACATCCCGCTGCGCCGGGCGCCGGTCGACCTCGGGCGCCTCGTCGAGGACAACGTCCGCGCCTGGATGCCGACGTCGCGCCAGCGCAAGGTCGAGCTGCGCTGGCGTCGCCCGGAGGACCGCGTCGTCGCGATGGTCGACGGCCGCGAGTTCGGCAAGGTCGTCCGCAACCTCCTGTCCAACGCGATCAAGTTCACGCCGGCGGGCGGCGAGGTCGAGGTCGCGCTCAGCCGCGTCGCCGGCGAGCTCGTCCTCCGGGTCTCGGACAGCGGGATCGGCATGGACGAGGCCGTGCTCGCCAAGATCTTCCGGCCCTTCTTCCAGGCCGACGGCTCGTCGACGCGGAGCGTCGCCGGCACCGGCCTCGGCCTCGCGCTGGTCAAGACGATCGTCGAGCGCCACGAGGGGTCGATCGCGGCGACGAGCACGCCCGGCGAGGGGACGACGATGACCGTCCACGTCCCCTTCCTCGAGGTCCGCGACACCGAGGCCGTGTCGCTCGATCTCCCGGACGGGCCCTTCGCCCTCGCCGGCGCGCCGCCCCGGACCGAGCGCCGCGACGATCCTGCTCCCGTGCCCGCGCCCGTGCCGGAGGTCGAGGCGCCGGCGGCCCGCGGCCGCGAGGGCTCGCCGCACCTGACCGTCGTCGGCCCGGTCGACGACTCCGCGGCGACCTCGGGGGCGGTCGCGTCGGTGTCGGCGTCGTACCCGATCCCCGACGCGACCCTGCTGATGGGCGAGCACCAGCGGGCGATGCAGCGCGAGCGATCGCTGGTCCTGGTGGTCGACGACCAGCCCGAGCTCCTCCGCCTGATCACGCGGATCCTCAGCCGCGACTACGACGTGATCACCGCGAGCGACGGCGCCGAGGGCCTGCAGAAGGTCCACGACGAGCGCCCCGACGCGGTCATCTCCGACGTGATGATGCCGCGCCTCAACGGCTTCGAGCTCGTCGAGGAGCTGCGCCAGCACCCGGACACGCGGCGCCTGCCGGTGCTCCTCCTGACCGCACGCGCCGACGGCACGGACCGCGTCCGCGGCCTCCGACGCGGCGCCAACGACTACCTGGTCAAGCCCTTCCTCCCCGAGGAGCTCAAGGCCCGCGTCCGCAACCTCCTGCGGATGCGCCACTACGAGAGCTACCTGACCAGCCTCAACGAGGAGCTCGAGAGCAAGAGCGACAGCCTCGAGGGCCGCCTCCACGGCCTCTTCATCGACACCGTCCGCACCCTCGTCGCGGCGATCGACGCCAAGGACTTCTACACCGGCGGCCACTCCGAGCGCGTCTCCTACTTCGCGGTCCGCCTCGCCGAGCACATGAAGGTCGCGCGGCCGCTGCTGCGGACGATCGAGCTCGGCGCGCTCCTCCACGACGTCGGCAAGATCGGCATCCCCGACCGCGTTCTCAACAAGCCGGGGCGGCTGACCGACGAGGAGATCGAGATCATCCGCAAGCACACGGTCTTCGGCGGGCAGATCCTCGAGAAGTCGCCCGAGCTCGCCGAGCTCCGCCGCTTCGCGCTCCACCACCACGAGCGCTGGGACGGCGCCGGCTACCCCGACGGCCTGCGCGGCGAGGAGATCCCGTCGTCGGTGCGCGTCGTCTCGGTCGCCGACTGCTGGGACGCGATGATCTCCGACCGCGTCTACCGCCCGGGGATGGACCCGAAGGTCGCCGCCGAGAAGGTCGCCAAGCTCGGCGGCAACCAGTTCGATCCAGAGGTCGTCGAGGCGCTCATGGAGATCTGGGGGGAGCTCGACGTGCCGCCGCACCTGCGCCCGCTCAAGCCGCGCCTCGCCCCGGTCGAGGAGCGCTCGGGGCCGCGGGTCAGCGAGTGCGGCGAGGTCTATCACGTCCACGACTAGGGGTCGCGCGCCTGTGCTCGGGCCGCCGCGAGGGCGCCAGGTGTGGCGGACCTCCGCCTCAGAACGCCGCTCCTGGCGGCGCAGCGCCGCGTAGGGCGGCCTGGTGGGCGCGCGCGGCGAGGGCCGCCTCGGTCCGCGGCCTGGCGATCTCGACAGCCAGGCCCCGGCCGGCGTAGCCTCGAGAGGCAGCCGCGCTGCGCTCGCTCCGACGTGCTCGACCGCGACGCCATCCTCCAAGAGCTCTGGGCGATCGCCCTCCTCGACAACGTGGTTACCGAGGACGAGGCGGCGCTCCTGAAGACCGCCGAGGAGCAGCTCAAGGAGTTCGACGGCCTCCTCGACGACGTCTACCTCGACAACGTCGTCGACTTCGACGAGTTCCTCCGCCTCCGCCAGGCGCGGCGCGAGATCCTCGAGTACACGCTGCGCAAGGCGCTCGACGACGGCAAGATCACCCACGACGAGCGCCAGCTGCTGATCCGCCTCATCGAGCTCCTGCCGCGGGTCCGCTGAGCGAGGCGGCCGCGCGGCGACGAAACAGGGCGCGCGAGGCCGCGGGGCGCCTACGTGAGGCCGCCGCGTCGGAGGGCGCGGTCGATCGCCGCGTGCCAGCGGCGCTGATCCTCCTCGCTGGTGTTCGGCGAGAGGATGAAGCCGTGGAGCCGTCCGGAGGGGAGGTCGACGCTCGTGTGGTCGGCCTGCCACTCGACCTCCGCGTCGGCGAAGCGCTCGGTCAGCGCGCGCGCGCGCGCGAGGTCGAGGACGAGGTCGCCGCGGACCTCGACGCCGACGGCGATGAGGAGGCGGAGCAGCGCCCCATGGCACGAGGGGTGAGGATCCTTGATGAAGGAGTGGGCGAGGGCCTCGCCGGCGACGCGGCGGAAGAGCGCGAGGGCCTGGGCGGGCGCCTCGGCGTCGGCGACGACGTAGAGGACGCCCGGATCGGCCTCGCGGACGACGAGCGCGGGCCTCGTCGCGGCGCGCGCGTGACGGCCCTCGGTGAGCGGCGCCCCGAGCAGAGCTTCGAGCTGCGCCCGCGGCCCGGTCATGTTCACGACCCACTGCGTCGGCCAGAGGCGCAGGGACGCGGCGGGGCCGCGGACGTCGAGGTAGGCGAAGCGCTGCGGGGCGAGCTCCTCGAGCGCCCGCCAACCCTCCGTCGTCAGCGAGCCGCCCGCGAAGGTGAGCGTCGTCCAGCCCCTTGACTCGGCGGATTCGGCGGTCGCCTCGACGAGGACGCGCAGCCCCGCGGGGTCGCGCGCGGCCAGGCCGCGAAGGGCGACGCGCCTCTCGCCGAGGCCGCGAAAGAGCGCCTCCGCCTCCGCGGGCGAGCGGATCGTCCGGGCGTGACGGAGCGGGAACATGGCCATCGGCGCACTGTAGGTCGAGGTCGAGGCGGAGACCAGGGGGGGCGCGCCGCGGCTCGTCGCAGGGGCGGGCTCGCGCCGGCGAGACGAGCGCGGCGGCGGCGAGAACTCCTGCGTTTCACCTTATGGAGCCCTCCGGGGGTCGGCAGTGCGAGGCGCTACACTGCGGAGCGTTGACGGCTCCCGCACCTCCACAGCGCCTCGGCGCGCGCGACGACTGGGCGCCGCCCGCCATCGCGCCGCGCGAGGTCGTCGACGCCGCGCCCTTCGCCACCGGCGAGGACGCCTACGGAACCTGGCTGCGCGTACCGGTCGGCGCGCTGCGCATGCGGATGCGCTGGATCCCGCCGGGCGAGTTCCCCATGGGCCTGACGCGCGAGCAGGTCGAGGTCGACAACCTCGTGTACGAAGGGACATGCCGGCGGGTGACGCTGACGCGCGGCTTGTGGCTCGGGGAGACGCAGTGCACGCAGGCGCTGTGGCAGGCGGTCACGGGCTTCAACCCGTCCTCGGGCGGAAAGGGGACGAGCGCCGTCGACGGCGTGACCTGGCGGCGGAGCCAGGCGTTCTTGCGGCGGATCAACGCCCGCGTGCCGGGGCTGCGCGCGCGCCTGCCGACAGAGGCCGAGTGGGAGCGCGCGTGCCGAGGCGGCACCGAGACGCCGCGCTACGCCGACGACTACCAGGCGCTCGCCTGGAACGGCACGAATTGCCGCGACG
Organism: Myxococcales bacterium; assembly: GCA_020431135.1. Taxonomy (GTDB): domain Bacteria; phylum Myxococcota_A; class Polyangia; order Nannocystales; family Nannocystaceae; genus JADJRG01. The sequence goes on from JAGQIT010000443.1 coordinate 6,832, forward strand.
AGCCCCAGCCCGTCGCCCGCAAGCTGGCGAACCCGTGGGGCCTCTACGACATGCTCGGCAACGTCGACGAGCTGTGCAGCGATCACTTCGCGCCGCTCCCCGCGGGCCCGCTGCGCGACCCCAAGGGGCCGGCGCGCGGCGAGGCGCGGGTCCTCCGCGGCGGCTGCTACATCGACCAGTACGCGTGGTTCGTGCACGCGGCGAGCCGGTCAGCGCTCGCGTCGCGGGACCTCGGGACCTCCGTGGGGCTGCGCCTCGCCCGTGACGCCGACGCCTGAGCGATGGAGGTCGCGCGCGGCGGCGGAGCCCTCGGTCGGCGCCTGAGAACTCGGCGTCCCCGCCGACGCAGGCGCGCCCGGGGGGGCGCAGCCGGCGAGGGCGAGGACGCGGGGAGCGCCGCTGCTAGAGCGCCTTGTCGAGGGTGCCGAGCTGGACGAACGCGCGGTCCTTCATGATGAGGTAGGGGCGCTCGTCGAAGCGCAGGCCGCCCTTGCCGTCGTGCTGGATGATCTGGAGCTTGCCCATGCCGTAGCCCAT
>JAGQIT010000444.1 GCA_020431135.1 Myxococcales bacterium
GCGACCTGGCGATCGCGGAGTTCCAGGGGGTCTAGCGGCGCGCGGCCGCGCTCCCTCGCTGGCCCTCGTCAGCCGATCGCGTCGCCATGGCTCGCGCCACGGCCCGGTGCAACGGCGTCCTACCGAGGCGGTTCGAGCCGACGCTCGCTACGCGAGGCCGCACGGGGCTGCGACCGCGGGCTGCGACCGAGCTGAACGGTTGCGCGTCGTCCATCGTCGACCGCCGTCGCTCGAGGCTCGGACGCGACGTCGTCGTGTCGCCCAGCTCTGCGCCGCACGCCGGCGCTCTGTCGCGCTGCGGATCGCGACGGACGGTCGGTTCTGAGCCCGGTGGGCGCAGAACCGACCGATCGCCGCGGCCCGCCGCGGACCCGGTCGCGTGATAGTGTCGAAGGCGCGTGACGGTCGGCGCTCCACCAGAGCCGGGCGACGCCGCGAGCCCGCTGTCGATCGTTCTCGAATTCACACGGACCGAGAACCCGCAGGACGAGCACGCCTTCCGCTTCGTCGCGCAGACCTACACGCTGCGCGCCCAGGGCGGCGGGCCCGAGCTCCTCGAGCTCGACTGGAGCGAGGCGCTCATCGCCGACGTCCGCGCGCTCGCGCGGCCGGGCTGCGACGCCGAGGTGGCCCAACGGATCGGCGACGCCCTCCGCAAGGCGCTGACGCCGACGAGCTGGCGATCGCTCGGTCGCGAGCTCGCCGCGGCCGCGGACGCGGGTCGGCGGGCCCTCGTCACCCTCCGCTCCAACGCGGCGGAGCTCTACGCGCTGCCGTGGGAGCAGCTCACGATCGACGCCAGCGGCCGCCGGATCTGCGAGCTCCACGACGTCGTGCTCCGCTACGAGTGGCCCGACACCAAGACCCGCGCCGCAGAGCCGACGCCGCGGCCCGCCGGCGGCCGCGTCCTCGTCGCCTGGTCCGCCGCAGGCGGGGCCGTCCCCAACGCCGAGCACCTCGACGCGATCAAGGCGGCCTACCGCGACGGCCACCTGCGCTTCGACGACGAGCGCGACGAGCTCGCCCACGCGAGCCTCGACGCCCTCACCCGCAAGCTCGCGCGGGCGCGCCAGGACGGGGAGCCCTACGCGATCCTGCACCTCCTCTGCCACGGCGAGGCGGTCGGCTCGGGCTACGGTCTCGCCCTCTCCGACGAGCGCGAGAGCAGGGCGGTGATCGACGCCGCCGCGCTGCGCCGGGCCCTCGGCCCCTACGCGTCGACGCTGCGCCTCGTGGTCCTCGCGGCGTGCAACACGGGGCGCGCGGGCAAGCTCGACAGCCAGCTCGGCAGCGTCGCGCAGGCGCTGCACCGCGTCGGCTTCGCGGCGATCGTCGCCTCGCGCTACCCGCTCTCCGTCGACGGCTCCGCGGCGCTGACGCGGACGCTCTACCGCGCCCTCGCGGTCGAGCTGCGCTCGCTCGAGGGGGCCTTCGCCGCCGCCCGCTCCGCGCTCGGCACCCACGACGCGGCGAGCCTCCAGCTCCTGGCGCGAGCCGCCGACGGCGACGACAGCCGCCCGATCGTCTTCCGCCCCTACCGCGGGCTCCTCGCCTTCACCGCGGCGGACCGCCGCTTCTTCTGCGGCCGCGACCGCGAGATCGCGGCGCTGGTCGCCCGCGTCGAGGCGGCCCGCGGCGGCGCGCTGCCGCGGTTTCAGCTGGTCGTAGGGCCATCTGGCGTCGGCAAGTCGTCTCTCGTGCTCGGCGGCCTCATCCCCGCCCTCCGTCCTGCGGCGCGCGACGGCTCGCCGAGCCCGTGGACCTGCGCCGCCGTCCGCCTCGACGGCGGCCTCAGGGCGCTCTGGGGCGTCCTCCGCGACCTCCGCGGCGAGCGCCCGAGCGAACCGTCTGCGGGCGAGCGGCGCCAAGGCCCGCCCGCCGTCTACTCGCCGGCCGAGGTGATGGAGGAGGCCTATGCGCTCCGCGCCGACGACCCCGGCGGCTCGCTCCTCCTCGTCGTCGATCAATTCGAGGAGCTCTTC
>JAGQIT010000445.1 GCA_020431135.1 Myxococcales bacterium
GCCCGCGGTCCAGCGCCCGACGACCGCCGAGCCCGCGCCGGCGCCCGCCCGCGAGGCCGAGCCGCCCCTCGAGCCGATGCCGGCGCCGCCCCAGCCCGAGCCCGCGCCGCTCGCCGAGGCGCCGCCCCAACCCGAGCTGCCGCCCCAGCCCGAGGCCCCGGAGACCTTCGCCCAGGGCGCCTCGCCCGGCGCCACCGGCGTCTCCGAGGCCCACTGGCAGGCGATGCGCGGCGAAGAGGTCAAGCTGATGCTCCCGCAGGGCCCGCGCCAGGGCCGCCTCGTCGCGGTCGACGGCCCCGAGATCGTCTTCGTCGACTACGAGGGCGACGGTCGCCTCTACAGCGTCCCCAAGGTCCAGGTGATGGAGATCCGCGGGGTCGTGAAGAGGGACTTCGGGGCCGGGCGCGACCGCCCCTACGGCGTCCCCGATCCGACCCTGCCGACGGGCAACGGCCTCATCGCGGGCGGCAGCGTCGCCACGGCGATCGGCGGCCCCTTCTTCCTCTCGGCGGTCGTCCTCACCGGCGTGTGTCCGTCGTGCGTCTCGATCACCCTGCCGCTCTTCATCCCGGGCATCATCGGCCTCGGCGCCGGGATCCCGATGCTCGTCCGCGGCGTCCGCCGCAGGCGGGCGTGGCGACAGTCGGCGATCACCTCGCGCCTGCGCCCGAGCTTCGGCGGCACCCGCCAGGGCTGGACGGGCTCCCTCACCTTCCGCTTCTAGCGGCCTCGCCGGGTCTCGCCGAGGACGCCCGCGGCGAGACGCCGTCGTGCGGACCGCACAGCCGCGACGCGCTCCTCAGCGACGAGCGCCTCCCAGCTCGCCGCGCCCGCTCGGGCGTTTCCTTCGGTCGTTCGCGGACGACGCCGGCGGCGCTCAGCCGGCCCCGTCGCCCCCGACACGCGCGACCTCCCAGCTCAGCGGGACGTCGAAGCTGAAGCAGCTCCCCTCGCCGAGGGCGCTCTCGACCCGCAGCTCGCCGCCGAGCTGGCCGACCATCGTGCTGGCGATCGCGAGGCCGAGGCCGGCGCCGCCGTGCTGACGCGCCGCAGACGCGTCGACCAGCGCGAAGGGTCGGAACACCTCCGCCTGGTCCGCCGCCGCGATGCCGATGCCCGTGTCCTGGATCGCGAAGGCGAGCCGGTCCGCGCCGGCTCCGCAGCGCCAGACGCCGATCGTCACGCCGCCGCGCTCGGTGAACTTGACGGCGTTGCCCACGAGGTTGACGAGGATCTGACGCAGGCGCGGCAGGTCGCCGCAGACGCGCCGCGGCAGCCCGTCGCCGCGCGTCACTTGGAGGCCGAGCCCCTTGTCGCGGGCCGCGAACTCGAAGCTGTCGACGACCGATCCGAGGAGCTCCTCGAGCTCGAAGGGCGCCGCGCAGGGGCGCGCCTCGGCGCCGAGGATCTCCTCCTCCGAGAGCGTCAGCACGTCGTTAATCATCGCCATCAGCCCGTTGCAGGCGCGGAGCTGGGTGTCGAGGTAGTCGCGGCGCAGCTCCGGCGAGGGCGCGTCGCCGAGGAGGTCGTTCATCCCCATGATCGCGTTGAGCGGCGTCCGCAGCTCGTGGCTCATCACCCGGAGGAAGCGGGTCTTGGCCGCGTTGGCCGCGTCGGCCGCGTCCTTGGCCCGGCGCAGCGCCTCCTCGTCGCGCTTGCGCGCCGTCTGATCGACGATGATCCCCTCGAGCCACCCGGGCGTCCCGTCGGCCTCGCGCCGCACCCAGGTGCGCTCCTCGACCCAGCGCACGCGGCCGTCGTCGGCGACGAGGCGATACTCCTGGGAGAAGCGGTCGCGGCCCGCCGCGAGGTGCCCCTCGATCTCGCCGACGATCCGCGCCCGATCCGCCGCGAGCACCAGGTCGACGAAGCGCGCGGGCCTCGAGGTCAGCGCCGCGGCGTCATAGCCGAGCTGCTCGCGGGCGTTCTTCGACACGTACTCGATCGGCCAGCCGGGCGCGCTGCGCCGGCGGACGAGTACCGACGCGCTGTTCTCGACGACCGCCGACGCGTCGAGCAGCTCGTGGTGGAAGCGGCGCTTGACGAGCACGTCGGCGAGGCGCCGGCCGAACTCCGCGAAGAGCCGGACCTCCTCGGGACGCCACCCCCGCGCGCGGCTGCACTGATGGACGCCGAATTGCCAGGCGCTCGACTCCCCGGCGTAGAACGCGACGGCCATGAGCGAGCGGATCTGGAAGTGCTCGGCGGTCGCAGGAGGCAGCCGGAGCTCCGCGCCTGAGCCAAAGCACAGCGGCACCTCCGGACAGGCGAGCGACACGCGGAAGTGCTCGGCGAGCTCCTCCGTCATCGGCAGCTCGATGCCCTCGGCGAGGGCCCCCGGGAATCCGGCGCGGACCCTCTCGAAGCGCACGAAGAGCGTCGGCGCCGCGGGATCGCAGGGAGTGGCGACGTACGCACGATCGCAGCCGAAGATCTCGAGGATCTCCGCCAGCGCCGCGTCGAGCATGGCGTCCGGATCGCCCGCGGCCTGGACCGCCCGGTTGAAGCGATCGAGGCCGGCGAGGAAGAAGGAGTCGTGCGGTCGCTCGGTCGAGGTCCCCATGAAGCCTCCTGCGGGCGCCTGACGTCGGCGCGCCCTCTTCAGCGCCCCCGCGCGCCGATAGAACAACGGTTCTTCGCCGTCTATGCCGGTCTGGCGGGGTCTTCGAAGCACGGCGACACAGTAGTGAGTGCGCGTTCGTTCGAGAAGACAATCGTCAAGGCGCCCCCGCGCGCAACCGCGACGCCGACGACGAGCGCGGCCCTGGCGGCGATATGCGGGCCCTCAGCAGTCCGCGCAAAAACTTCTATGCGGTGCGGAGGTCTACCAGCGCCTGCCCCGCCACGCGAGGTCGCCGACGTCACGTATGCCGCGCCGTCCTCGTCCGAGAACCCCTCGGCGGGCGCTCGCGCTCCTCCCCCGGGGCGCCGCCGCAGCGCGCCGGTCGAGCTCCTCCGCCACCGCGACATCACGACATGTCTAATTGGACAGACCGCATGTCGGGGCGACCCAGACCGCCGCCACGCGGCGCACCGGTGCCGCGCGCGTCGGACACCTCGAGCCCGCACAGGCCTCGCTAGTCGAGCACCTCGGCGCGCCGCAGCGACACCGTGTAGGGCCCGCGCTCCCCGACCAGCTCGAGCTCGACCGCCGCGCCGCCGCCGAAGTCGCGGGCGACGCGGCAGCGATCGCTCGTCGTCATCGCGTCGACGACGCGCTCGCCTATCCGCGCGAGCCGATCGCCGACGCGGACGCCGGCCGCCGCCGCCGGGCCGCCGTCGACCAGCGAGGCGACGATCACCGCGTCGCCGTCGAAGTGGAGGCCGAGGCCAAACCCCGCGCTCACCCGGCCGAGCTCGCGCAGCGGCCAGAGCTCGGCCCGCGCCGCCCGGGCGTCGAGGCGGAGCACGTAGGCCATGAGGACGCCGAGGCCGATCGTGTTCGAGCCGACGCCGCCCGCCGCGGGCACGCCGGCGACCTCGAGCCCGGCGAGCGGGCGCTCGGGCCAGGTGAAGTAGGTGACGCGCCCCTCGGAGATCCCGCCGAGGCCGCTGCGCGTGAGCCCGCGGACCGTCGCGGCCCGGCGGATCTCGAGGCCGCGCAGGGTCCGGCGATCGACGGTGATCGATCCCGACGAGCCGGTGTCGAGGGTGAAGGGGCGCGGGATCAGGGTGCGCACCGGCGAGGCGACGCCGGCGGCGACCGCTGGGGGCACCAGCGGGATCGCGATCCCCCCCGGTCGCGCCTCGAGGCCGGCGGCCGTCGACGCCAGGCGGATCACCCCGGCCGCCGGATCGAGCTCGAAGACCCCCTGGGCGAGGACGTTCTGCCCGAGGATCCCAGCGACCGGGACGCACGCGAGATCGCTGAAGAGGCTGAGGTCGACGGCGACCAGCCCGACGTCGCGGTAGACGAGGCCGCCGATCTCGAGCTCGGGGGCGACGAGCACGTCGTGGGCCTTGCGACGCCCCTCGAAGTCGCGGACCCGGACGACGCCGGCGCCCTCGAGGCCGAGGCCCGCGACCAGCGAGGGGTCGACGACCGTGACGCCCGAGCCCGTGTCGACGATGAACTTGCCGCGGGCGCCGGCGACGTCGACGTCGACGAGGAGCCACTCCTCGCGGACGAAGGGGATCTCCGCGGCGTAGGCGTCGGGAGGCGGCTCCGCGCGCAGGGCTTCGCCGGCGCCGGCGCCGTAGCAGCCGCCCGCGACCGGCGCCGCGACCGTAGCGAGG
>JAGQIT010000446.1 GCA_020431135.1 Myxococcales bacterium
TACTCGGGCGGCGGGAGCTCGCGCAGCGGCGGGTACTCGGGCGGCGGGAGCTCGCGCAGCGGCGGGTTCTCCAGCGGTGGGAGCTCGCGTAGCGGAGGGTTCTCGGGCGGGAGCTCGCGCAGCAGCGGCTCGCGCAGCGGTGGGTTCTCGGGCGGGAGTTCGCGCAGCAGCGGCGGGTTCTCCGGCGGCTCTCGCGGCGGCGGGTTCTCCGGCGGCTCGCGCAGCGGCGGGTTCTCTGGCGGCGGCGGTTCGCGCGGCGGCGGTGGCTTCGGCGGCGGCGGTGGTTCGCGTGGAGGCGGCGGCGGACGGCGCTAGCGGCTCCTAGGCCTAGGAGTCGAGGATGTCTGCGTAGGCCAGCGTCCGATCCAGGCGGATCGGCGCTGGCCTTCGGCGCCCTCGCTCTTGGATCCGGATACGACGCGCCCTCGACGACGCGCGGTCCGTCGCTGGTATCGTCGGTCGTATGAGCGCCCTGAAGGTCGAGCCGATCCCCTGCCTGCGCGACAACTACGCCTACCTGATCAGCGATCCGGAGGCTGGTGACGCGTGGCTCGTCGATCCCTCGGAGCCGGGCCCGCCGCAGACTGCGCTCAGCGGACGTCCGGGGCTGACGCTGCGCGGGATCCTGGCGACGCATCATCACTACGACCACGTCGGTGGCATCGAGGCGCTCGTCACCGGGGCTCAAGGCGAGCCGCCGTGGGTCGCCGGGCACGCCTCGGACCGCGGTCGGATCCCGCACCAGAGCCGCTTTATCGACGCGCCCGTCGGGCGCTTCGTGCCCAGCGGGATCGAGCTCAGCGGGCGGCCGCTGCTGGCGATGTGGATCCCCGGGCACACCCTCGGCGCGATCGCCTGGTACCTCCCTCCGGAGGAGGGCGACGACGACGGGGTCGGGGACGTGTTCACCGGCGACACCCTCTTCGCCGCCGGCTGCGGGCGCCTCTTCGAGGGGACGCCCGCGCAGATGCACGCCTCGCTGCAGAACATCACGTCGCTGCCGTCGGCGACGCGGCTGTGGTTCGGTCACGAGTACACCGCCGCCAACCTCCGCTTCGCCGAGACCGTCGAGCCCGAGAACCCGGCGATCCGTCGGCGACAGAACGCCCTCAGCCCGCAGACGACGCCGACCACCGTCGCCGACGAGCGCGCCACGAACCCCTTCGTGCGGGCCGCGACCGCCGAGGTGCTCGCCGAGCGCCGGGCCGCGAAGGACAGCTTCCGCGGCTAGGAGGCTGTCCCAGTATTCGGTGCGTGGCCTCGCGCAGCAATCGTCGGGCCCTCGGCCTTCGTCAAAACGCCGCTGTACTCAGCGTACTGCGAGTTCTGACGGGGCCGAGAGGGCCCGGCAAGGGCAAGCGAGGGCGCGTTCGGTCGCTCCGTTGTGATGGAGCGTCTTGGGGAGTCACGAACGGCCTGATCTGGAGAGCGCGTCGGAGCCGTCGGATGAGGTCGCGGAGCGTCAGTGTCTTCGGAGACGTCGAAGCCCCGCGGCCCGCAATCCTGGGCGTCGAACCCGGACACGCGCAGAAACAAAAAAGCGCCGACGGGTTGCCCCGTCGGCGCGTGCGTTCCCCGTTCGCAAGCTTGGAATTTCGGACTTCGAGAGGAGCTAGCGGCGCTCGATGACGGAGGTGTGCGTCGAGCCGTTGCGGTCGACGGTGACCTCGACGCGGCGGCGGTCCTTGGCGAGGGCGCGGCCGATGTCGTCGCGGTCGCGGATCGCCTCGCCGTTGATCTCCTTGAGCTGATCGCCTGGGCGCAGGCCGAGGTCGGCCGCGAGCGAGCCCGGGCGGATGCGGCGGATCTGCGTCGCGGCCTTGGGATCGACCTCGACGCCGAGGCGCGGCGTGTCGCCGCCGTAGAGATCGACGTCCCCAGGGCGGCCGGCGCCAGCGCTCGGCGCGGCGCTGAGACGGCGGAGCTCGTCCTCTGTCGGCAGCTTCCCGAGCTTCACCTCGACGTCAACCGCCTTGCCCTTGCCGCCGCGGACGACCGACATCTTCACCTCGCTGTTGGGGGAGAGCTCAGCGACGCGCCCGCGCAGGTCGGAGAAGTTCTCGATCGCCTTGCCGTCGACGGCGACGATGCGATCGCCCGTGCGCAGCCCCGCCTTGGCCGCGGGCGTGCCCGGGTGGGTCTCGCCGATCACCGCGCCTGCGACCGGCGCCTGGCCGACGGCAGGCTCGATGTCGCGGCCGGTGATCCCGAGCCACGCGCGCTCGACCTTGCCGGTGGCGTAGAGCTGGGGGATCACCGCCTTCGCCTGGTCGATCGGCACCGCGAAGCCGATCCCGCGGCCCATCGCCGAGATCGCCGTGTTGATGCCGACGACCTCGCCCTCGAGGTTGAAGAGCGGCCCGCCGCTGTTGCCCGGGGAGATCGCCGCGTCGGTCTGGAGGAAGTCGACGTAGGAGTTGCTGTAGAGGCCGAGGCTGCCGCGCTTCTTCGCCGACAGGATCCCGGTGGTCGCGGTCTTCTCGAGGCCCATCGGCGAGCCGATCGCCAGGACCCAGTCGCCGACGGCGAGGTTGTCGCTGGTCCCGAGCTTGACCGTCGGCAGGTCCTTCACGCCCTTGCCCTTGAGCTTGACGACCGCGACGTCCGTATGGGGATCCGAGCCGAGGACCTCGGCGGCGAAGAGGCGGCCGTCGGCGAGCTTAACCTCGACCGCGTCGCTGCTGTCGACGACGTGGTGGTTGGTGACGATCAGGCCGTCGCCGCGGATGATGAAGCCGGAGCCGATCCCCTCGGCGGGCTGCTGTGTTTGGGGCATCTGCGGGAGGAAGGGGAGCATCCGCGGGTCGATGCCGGCGCCGACCTGCGGGCGCTTGCCCTTGGTGCGGATGCTGACGACCGCCGGCGAGATCGACTCGATCAGCGGCGCGAGCGACCGGCGCGGGGCGTAGGCGTCGGTCGCGGCGGAGGGCTGCCCGGCGCCGTCGCTCCACAGCGACTGCGGCGCGGCGGCGTTCGCCCGCCCCTCGTTCGGGAGCGCCAGGGCGAGGGCGCCGGCGCCGGCGACGGCGAAGAAGAGGACGAGCGCCCGCGGTGAGCGGAGGCGGTTTCTTCGGAGGCTCGTGACGCGCATGTCCGGCCAACCGCGGCGCGTGTTTGACTATTCCCGGCGGAGCCGTCCGCGTCGCGCTCGCCTGCGCTCAGAGACAGGGCGTGGCCCGGCGCGCCGATCTGCGCTGATCTGCGCCGATCTGCGCCGACGCGCGCCCGGACGCGCGTGCAGACGTCCCTCGCGGTCGGACGAGCGCGCCCGCGTCGGACCGCGGATTGCGGCCGGCCCCCGGATTTTCGACAATCGCGGGGTCGGCGATCGCTGACGCGGGAGGTGTGACGTGAGCTACGACGAGAAGAGGGTACGGGTGCGGCAGTTCGGGACGATGCCGAAGCGATCACCGCTCCTCATCGAGGTCCCCTCAGCGAAGGGCACGAAGTGCCTGCACAAGCTCGCGGCGGCGGCGATGCTGAGCATGGCCGAGGCGGTCAAGCGCGACCTCGGGATCGACCTGAAGATCATCTCTGGCTGGCGGCCGCACCGCTGGAAGTCGAAGCAGCAGTACGAGGAGACGCTGATCGAGAAGTACGGCTCGGTGAAGAAGGGGCGCCAGTGGCTGGCCTACGCCTCGCCGCACGAGACCGGCCTGGCGATGGACATCGGCGTCGGCGGCCTGTGGCCGAGCTCGAAGACCGCGAAGGCCCAGCGCGAGCAGCCGCTCCACAAGTGGCTCGTCGAGCACGCCTGGGAGTTCGGCTGGCACCCGTACAAGCGCGAGCCCTGGCATTGGGAGTACCCGATCTCGAAGCACTCGTGGGAGACCGGCGAGCCCGACGCGGATGAGGCCGTGGCCTTCGGGCTCGAGGATGAGTACGAGGAGTTCGACGAGGACGACGAGGTCGTCGAGGCGGACTTCGACGACGACAACTTTGACGACGGGGACTGAGAGCGTCGGGCTGCGCCGTCCGCTGGCCGCAGCCGTGGCGGGCGGCGGGGTGGCAGGGCTTCGATCCGAATTTGGTGAAGCAGCCTCCCGTGATGAGGCCGCTTGTGTCGGTCACTTCGGCTATGGAGGGCAGGGGGCGGCCGGTCACCGCGGCTCGCGTCGGTTGTGGAGGGCTGCGAGGTGACTGAGTTCTCGGCGCGGCGATGAGGCCGCTCGTGGCGGTCACTCAAGCGCGGCGGGCTGCGGGGTCGCGGGCGTCGGGGAGGTTCTCCGCGTGAAGTAGGCGAGGGCGCCGAGGAAGCAGGCGAGGGAGACCCCGCCGGTGGTGTAGGCCGCGCCGACGAAGAACTCGAGCCACGACAGGGAGGCCTGGCCGAAGCTCTTGTAGAGGAGGAGGGCGACGCTGCCGACGTAGCCGAACGCGTCGGTCACGTAGATCATGAAGCCGGCGGTGCCGGCGAAGCCGACCGCGGCGATCAGGCGGTCGAAGAGCACGCAGCCGAAGGGCACGTAGCCGAGGTAGAGGCCGAGGCCGACGAGGATCATCCACGGCACCGGCGCGAGGACGCCGACCTGCCACGCGGCGGTCGCGACGATGATCATCAGGGAGCCGCCGGCCATCAGCAGGTGGACGACGAGGAGCGCCCGGCGGTTGTCGCGGACGCGCATGATCGACGCGAGGGCCAGGAGAACCCCGAAGGCCACCGGGATCTCCGAGGTCGTCATGATCGACGGGGTCTTGGCGTAGCCGAGCGCCTCCCAGATCTGCGGCGCGAAGTTGTCGCGGAAGTCGCGGAAGGCGGTGAGGAGGACGTAGAGGCCGGTGAGGAGGAGGAGGCCCGGGGCGAAGCTGGCGAAGAAGCGGCGGCGGGCGGCGGCGTCCATCGGCGTCCGCCGTGTGCGAAGGAGTTCGTCCTCGAGGCTCGGCGGCGGCAGCTGGCCGAGGGTCCAGACCGCGACGAGGAGCGGCGGCAGGAAGAGGAGCCCGGTGAGCGCGGGCATCCAGACCTCGGGGACACCGGCGCCGAGGAGCCAGCTGCCGACGGTCTTCACGAAGCCGGCGGCGACGATGTAGCTCGCGCTCAGGCCGGCGCCGAGGACCTCGGAGAGGCGGCGACCCTCGAGGAAGCCGAAGACCAGGCCCCAGACCATCCCGAGCGGCAGGCCGTTGACGAAGAGCCAGGCGATCGACCAGGGCGAGGGCGTCAGGGCGAAGGCGACGAGGGCGAGCTCGGCGATCGCGATCAGGGCGACGATCGCGAGGCCGCGCCGGCGCCCGCTCATCTCCGAGATCGCCTTGATCCCGAGGAACTTCGACAGGCAGTAGCCGAGGACCTGGGCGATGATCAGGGCGGTCTTGAGGTCGAGCGTCGCGCCGCCGGGGAGTTCGATGGAGCCCTCCCAGGCCGCCGCCGCGAACGGCTTGCGGAAGCCGTACATGCAGAAGTAGGCCGAGAAGGCCGCCGCGATCGCGACCGTCGCGAACCACTGCGGCGAGGTCCGCTTGAGCCAGCGGGTGAGCGCTCCGTCGCCGCGGGTGCCCATCGTCGCCGCGAGCTTGGCACGGAGGGGCGCGCGCGAGCAAGGCGGCGGCGCGGACGTTCGCGCGGGCGACAGGTGGTCCACAGGCTGTGGGTGCGCGGAGCGACGAGAGGCCGCGAGCGTCGGAGGTCGTCGTCATGCCGCCGACCTCGACGACATCACGAGCCCCGGCCCCGCGGGGAGTCGGCGGTCCTGGCTCGAGCGCGTCACGTGAGTCGGGGGCCCTCGCGTCGGATCCCGTGCAGGCGAGGGGGCTGCCGCTCCCTGGGGTCTTCGCGGATGGGCTTCACATGAACGCGCGAGCCTTCGTCGCCATGCGGTCGGTCCCGCTACGGGTGACTTGCGGCGGCCTACGGCGCTGGGACCTGCAGGAGGGCGTCAGCCGCTGCCGCTCGATCGGCGTCGTTGGCCGCCGAGGCGAGCTCTCGGCCGCGCTCGAGGAGCAGGCGGAGCAGCGGCCGGCGCTCGCGGGTCTCGCCGAGGCGCTCGGCCGCGGCGGCGAGGTGCTCGTCCCAGCTCGCGTCGCCGTCGCTCCAGCGCCCCTCGGCCGCGGCGAGAACAGCGAGGCCGAGGTGGGCCTGCGCGTCGAGCAAGCGGTCGCCCGCGTCCTTCCCGAGATAATTGGAAAAAACGCGGCGGGCGGGCTCGTCGCGGCCGCGGAGGAGGAGGGCGACGCCGGCGTTGAGGCGGACGCCGCGGGCGTAGCGGGAGCCGGTCGCCGCGAAGAGCAGCTCGGCGCGGCGGTAGTGGGCGAGGGCGGCCTCGAGCTTGTGCTCGTCGATCGCCAGGTCGCCGAGGCCGCCGTGGGCGAAGGCCAGCGCCTTGCGGTCGCCGACGACCTCGGCGCTCGCGCGGGCGCGGTCGAACCACCGGTGGGCCTCATCCCAGCGCGCGCGGCGGAGGGCGATCTCGGCGAGGTGGCCGTAGCAGCGCGGGAGGAGGGCGCTGAGATCGAGCGCCTCGGCGCCGGCGATCGCCGCCTCGAGGTGGGCCTCGGCGTCGTCCAGGCGATCGATCGCCCGCAGGCTCGCGGCGAGGGCGAGGTGGGCCCGGGCCGCGCCCTCGCGATCGTCGGCCTCGTCGCAGCGGGCGATCGCCTCCTTCAGCAGCGCCTCGCTCGTCGAGAATTCACCGGCGAAGCGAGCGTCGAGCCCGCGCAGGCGCAGGAGGTCGCCGACGACCGCGGCGGCGCCGAGGCGGCGGGCCCAGGCCTCGAGGGCCGCGACCTCGGCTGTACGCGCGGCGGCGTCGCTGGCCGAGCCGCGCATCCACCGGAGCCACGCGCCCTGGACCGCGGCGCGGAGGCGGCGGAGGTCGTCAGCGGCGAGCTCGAGCTCGTCGAAGAGCGCGCCCAGGTCGTCGAGGATCGGCTCGGCGCGCTGGTAGGCGCCGGTGAGCTGGAGGCGGTAGCAGGCGTCGATCAGCGGGTCGATCGCCGCCTCGCCGTCGCCGGCGGCGATCCGGTGGCGAGCGAGGCGCTCGGCGTAGCGCAGCGGGCGGTCGCCGTAGCGGCCCTCGAGCATCGCCGCGCAGGCCCGGTGGTGATCGACGAGGCGGCCGGCGTCGGCGGCGAGGCGGACGAGGCTCTCGCGGAGCATGCCGTGGGCGAAGGCGAAGCCGCGCGGCGTGGCGACGGCGAGGCGCTGACGGAAGAGGCGCTCGATCCAGTCGTCATCGACGACCGCGTCGGCGCGCGCGCAGGCGTCGCGCCACTCGTCGACGTCGACCTTGGCGCCGAGGGCCGCCGCGAGCTCGAGGGCGCGGCGGGCCGCGTCGGCCGTCGCCGGATCGCCGGCGGCGAGCGCCTGATCGATCCGCCGCGACCACAGCTCGTGGAGATCGTCGGGGAGGGCGACGGTCGCCCCCTCGGCGAGGCGGAAGCCGGCGGCCGTCGGCACCAGGAGGCCGCGCTCGACCCAGTCGCCGACGAGTTCGACCGCGAACATCGGGTTGCCGAGGGTTCTCCGGGCGATCGCGTCGACGAGCTCGCCGTCGAAGCCGAGGAGGCCGCTGACCAGGAGCCGGTGGTGGCGCTCCGCGAGCGGCCTGACCTCGAGGACATCCACGCCGGCGTCGCGGCGCTCGACGTCGGCGAGGAGGCGGGCGGCCTGCGGGCGGTCGCCGACGTGCTCGTCGCGGATCGTCAGGAGGATCAGCGCCGGCAGCGGCCCGGCGCGCAGGAGCG
>JAGQIT010000447.1 GCA_020431135.1 Myxococcales bacterium
CGCGCCCGAGCGCAACACCTGGGAGCTCGGCGTCTACGGCGGCCTGTTCCTCCCCTCGCCGAACCACGAGTTCTACGAGGTCGGCCCCGACAACCCGATGCCGGTGCACCTGTCCTACGCGACCGTCGCGCCCGACTTCGGCGCGCGCGTCGGCTACTACCCGCTGCGCATCCTCGGCGTCGAGCTCGGCGGCGGCGTCATGCCCACGCGCACCGTCGGCGGCAACGCGGCCGGGCTCATGATCGACGAGGCCCCCGCGACGCTCTACACCTTCCGCGCCTGGGGCCTCTTGCAGGCGCCCTACCGCGTCGCGCCCTTCGTGCGCGCCGGCTTCGGGCTCATCGGCACCTCGTCGACCGCGCTCGGCCGCGACATCGACCCCGCCTTCCACTTCGGCGGCGGCGTCAAGTTCTACGTCAACCGCTGGTTCGGCCTGCGCCTCGACGTCATCGACAACGTAGCGACCCGCGTCGGCATCTCCGAGGGCCGCGCCCACAACGTCGAGGTGCTGCTCGGCCTGATCTTCCGCCTCGGCGGCAAGGGCAAGCAGCGCGACTGCGTCGACACCGACGGCGACAGCATGTGTGACGAGGGACAGGAGGGGGTGCCGGCCGCCGACGTCGATCGCTGCACCTACGAGTTCGGCCCGCGCGAGAACTACGGCTGCCCCTACCGCGACAGCGACCTCGACGGCCTCTACGACCCCGAGCAGCCCGGCCTGCCGCAGGAGCAGATCGACGGCTGCTGGCAGGTCCCCGGCCCCAGCTCCAACCGCGGCTGCCCCGTCGACCCCGACCGCGACCGCCTGTTCTCGCAGAACCCGCCCGACATCCCGCCGCTGCCGCCCGACATCATCGTCGACAACTGCGAGCTGATCCCGGGCCCGCTGAGCAACGTCGGCTGCCCCGAGAACCCCGACGGCGACAAGAACTACTCGCAGAACCCCGCCGGCGTCCCGCCGCTGCCGCCCGAGTACATCCCCGACAGCTGCCCCGTCGTCCCCGGGCCGCCCGAGTACCGCGGCTGCCCGGCCGACCCCGACAAGGACACCTGCCCGACGCCCAACCCCAGCGACATCCCGCCGCTGCCGCCCGAGTACACCCCCGACATGTGCCCGGACGAGCCCGGCCCCGTCAGCAACAACGGCTGCCCGGAGACCGTCAACACCAGGCTGGCGATCAAGAACATCACCTTCGCCAACGACCGCTGGGACCTCCTCGACGCCGGCAAGTCCGAGCTCGACCAGGTCGCCGACGTGCTCGCGCAGTTCCCCGACGTCCGCCTCGAGATCTCGGGTCACACCAGCGCCCCCGGCTCCGCCAAGCACAACAAGAAGCTCTCGGAGCGGCGCGCCAAGGCCGTCAAGAACTACCTCGTCGGCAAGGGCGTCGCGCCCAGCCGCCTCGAGGTCAGCTGGCACGGCGAGGAGATGCTCCTGCAGGGCGTCGACCCCAAGGACGAGCGAAACCGCCGCATCGAGTTCCACCTGCTCTCCGGCAACCCGGAGGCCATCAAGATCCTCAACAACGGCTGAGGCCCGACGCGCCGCCGCGCCGCCGTCTTCGAGCCGCGAGCCCGCGACCCGCGGGCTCGCGGTTTTTAACACCGAGAAAGATCGTCGCAGTCGCGGGCCAAGGTGCCCGTGATGCGAGCGTCTTGGCGATCGTCACGCGCGTGCGCGCGGACGCTCGCGCTCGCGCTGTCGGCGTGCGGACCGGCGACGGGGCCGGGCGGCGAGAGCGACATCGAGCCGAGCGCCTCCGACGGGGGCGCGAGCGTCTCCGGGGGCGCGAGCGTCTCCGGGGGCGCGAGCGCGACCGAGGCGAGC
>JAGQIT010000448.1:0-6146 GCA_020431135.1 Myxococcales bacterium
CGAGTCGGTGATGGGCGACGTCGACGCGAAGCCCGTCTTCCGCCTCCTCCAGGGGACCGACTACCTCAAGGACAACCGCCTCCTCCCCAAGGGCTGGAACCCGGGGCACCCCGACGCCCCGAAGGTCGCGCCGGTGGGCGTCGACGGCGACGCCGACTTCACGGGCGGCGGCGACGTCACGCGCTACCGCGTCAACGCGCCCGCGGCCGCGGGCCCCTACACGATCGACGTCGAGCTCTGCTACCAGACCCTCGGGGCGCGCTTCGCCGCCGAGCTCTTCGCCATCGACGTCTCCGAGGTCCGCGCCTTCGAGCGGATGTTCAAGGAGGCCGATCGCAAGCCGGTGATCGTCGGCGCCTCGTCGACGACGGTCGACTAAGAAGCTGTCCCGCAGCGCGGCGCGTGGCGAATCGACCTGCCCGAATAGACATCCTCGCGTCTCCCGCGGGCTCTCGCCGCCCCCCTGACGCCCGCTCACGCGCCGACGAGGAGCGCTCGCGTCGCGTCCCGCTCCGCTCCGCAGGCCGCGGCGCGGGCACACGGAGCGAGTGTCGCCGCCGACCTTCTTATGACCTAATAGACATGTTTATATGAACACATGATGATCTCGTCGCGCGGCGTGCCCAACCGTGCGCGCTGATGACACCCACGGCAGGCGACGCACGCGTCGATCGCCGGAGACGTCCCCACCAGTCCTCGCGAATCACCGCGCTCTCGCGACGCGAGCGCTGTCGATCACGCGCTGGTGCGGACGTCAGCGAGCCTCTCCGAGGGGGCTCAAGCCCGCAGATGACCTCGCAACAGCGACAGCAGAGCGTTCACGCCCGCGACACCGCGCCTGTACAAGCCGCGTCTACTCGTAGATCCTGAACGAGGGTCGTGTTGGTGGAGGGTCGTGTGAGATCGCGGGAGTGCTCGTCGGTAGGTCGTGGTCGCCGCAGGCTGCGGATCGGTCCGCTCATGGTTCTCGGCCTCAGCCTCGCGCTCGCCTGCGGCGACGACAGCGAGGAGAAGCCCGCGACGAACCCCGAGGCGAAGACCGTCGCCGCCGCGACCGACGACGAGGGCGCGCGCAGGCTCGACCTCTCGACCGGCGCCTACGTCCTGATCAAGCCCGGGACGACGCTCTACCGCGAGGCGACCCTCGAGACGCCCGCGTTCGCCACCGGCGTCACGCCGACCTGGTTCGTCCACCGCGCGGCGACCGAGACCTCGATCGAGCTGCGCACAGGGCTCCTCCTCGGGTCGATGGAGGCCCACTGCTTCTCGGGACAGCCAGGCCTCGACCCCGTCGCCCTGACGGTCTACGTCGCCCCCGATCGCCTGGAGAGGGTGACGACCTCGAAGCTCAGCCACGCGGTCGACGACGAGCTCACCCTCGAGATCGGACCCGGCGCCCGCGTCCGCGAGGGCGGCGCGGTCGAGGTCGGCGACTACCGCTTCACGCCCGCCGAGTCGGCGACCTCCGGCCTCGCCTACAAGCCGATCGAGCTGCCCGCCGACGGCCTGCGGATCGCCGTCGACGAGGCCCTCATCGCGGCCAAGGGCGCGCTCCTCGGCGACGGCCCGATCGCCCACGGCAGCAAGCGGACGAAGATGCGGGTCTTCGCGGCCGGGGAGCTCGGCGACGACGCGGCCTCGGGCTACTTCGGCTGCGTCAAGGCGACGCTCACCGCCGAGGGCGGCGCGCTCGCCAACCTCACGGCGAAGCTCAGCGATCCTGAGGCCGCCGCGCCGCCGTCGACGCAGGCGGACGCGCTGCACCCAGGGACCCCCACCTATTGGGAGGACGGGCCCAAGGCCGGCCAGCTCCTCCAGCCGTGGGCGCCGCTCGCCGTCAAGGCCGAGGCCAAGCAGGTCGACGATCGCGACTGCTACCTCTTCGGGCCGAGCCGGGGCGTCGCCGGCCAGCCGGAGCTCGACGAGCCCGCGCCCGAGGCCCCGGCGAAGAAAAAGAAGAAGAAGAAGAAGAAGAAAAAGAAGCGCAAGAAGAAGGTCGAGGAGGAGCCGGAGGTCGTCCCCCCGACCATGACCTCCGCGCGCTCGCGCGGGATCTGGCTGTGCTTCGACCGACCGGCGGAGGAGTAGCTCAGCGCCGGCCCGCGCGGGTCAGCCGGCGGAACTGGCCCTCGCCGATGATCGCGATCGGCCGCCCCTTGGCGATCAGCTTGCGCGCCGCGTCGAGCTTGGTCCCCGTGTGCCCGCCGCGATAGAGCGGCGATCGCCCGCCCTGGACGACGACGTCGATGTCGTTGGTCACGCGCTCGGCGACCTTGCCCCCTGCCTGGAGAACCAGGACCTCGGCGTCGAAGCGGGGGATCGACAGCGGCCCGGTGAAGATCACGGTCTTGTTCTCCAGGCTCTCGAGCTTGGCCGCGTCGGCGACCTCGTTGCCCTCGAGCGCCTGGATCATCGCGTAGGCGTCGGCGAAGCGCTTGGCTCGCGGACCGATCGCCCGCCGCAGGACCCGCTTGAGGCGATCGCTGACCTTGAGGGCGCTGACGTCCGCGAGGGTGAGCGGCTCGCCCATCCGCCCGCTGAGGAGCACGCCGAGGAGCTGCCCCATCTGATAGACGTCGTCGGCGGCCATCCAGTAGCGGTGCTGGGCGTCCTGGATCCCCTTGGTGACGAAGGCCGGGTTGTAGGCGTCGATCGTCTGGCGCGCGCCCTTCACGTCGTGGCGGGCGATGCCGAAGTCGCCGAGCTTGAGGACGCCGCCGCGGCAGACGAAGACGTTCATCGGCGTGATGTCGCGGTGGGTCGCCGACGCGCCGTGGAGGCCGTCGAGCATGCGCAGGAGGGCGAGGATCTCCCGCACCGCCCGCTTCTCGGTGAAGGGCTTGTTGCCGCGCTGCTCGAGGTAGTCCTCGAGGGTGCCGAGCTCGGCGAGCTCGAGCACGAGGCAGTAGAGGAGCTTGGCCCCGCGCTCGCCGGTCAGCAGCGGGAAGCTGTCGTAGGTCTGGATCGCCCGCTTGCTCTTGCCGAGGAGCTCGCCGAAGTAGGACTCGCGGTGCCAGCTCGCCTGGTCCGGCGTCGTCTTCAGGCACACCTCGTCGACGACCTTGCCGCGGCGACCGAGCTCATAGGCCCGGTAGGCCTTGCCGAAGCCGCCCTCGCCGAGGACCTCAGCGAGCTCGTAGGTGGTGTCGGTGACCGGGCTCGTGAGTCGATCGCCAGGTCCCGGCTCGCGCCGCTTCTTCGCTGCCATAGTCGCATCGTACCCCCCGCGGGCGCGCCTCCGCGAGCGCACCTCCGCGAGCGCGCGCCTCCGCGCAGCCCGGCGGAGGCTACGACGGCGCGAAGAGAACGGCCTCGACCGGCGGCCACCACCAGGCGATCGTAGCGAGCGCGAGGCCGACGGCGCCGAGGAGGCCGCCGAGAGCCAGCGCCACGACCAGCCCGCCGCGCAGCCAGGGCGGGCGCGCGTCGGTCGGCGGCAGGCGGAGGTAGAGCTCGGCGACCGCGAGCGTCGGCACGTAGAAGAAGAAGTCCATCACGAGGTCGATGCCCCCCCGCCAGGTCTCGTCGTCGTGCCCCGCCATGCCGGTGAAGAGCGCCCAGAGCGAGTACTCGACGCGGTAGAGCAGGCTCCCGACCCCGAGGGCGAAGAGGCGGATCGCCCAACGCCGGTGGCGCTGGAGGTCGCGGCGTCGGGCGTAGCGGAGCGTGAGGATCGCAGCCCCCGTCACCAGCGCGCCGTAGAGCCCGAAGCCGAGGCTCATCGGCGCGCCGCCGAGGGTGCCGCGCAGGAGGATGAAGAGCGAGCCGCCGATCCCAGCGGCGAGCGCCGCGAAGACGTAGATCCGCCCGAGCGCGCGGTGGATCGCCGGCGCCGCGGCGCGGATCGACGGCAGCAGCTGCAGCGGACCTATCAGGGTGATCAGCGCCCCGGCCGCGAGATGCACGCCGATCCCGAGGTTCGCGGCGACCTCCCCTTCGCGGTGGAGGTTGCGCAGGATCGCGTTCCACGCCCACCAGTCCCCGAGGAGCGCGCGGCCGCCGTAGAAGACCGCGATGTAGGCGACCCACAGCAGCCCGCCGACCGCCACAAGACCCCAGAGCCCGCGCGAGAGGAGCGACACGCCTGACGATACCGCGAAGCGGGCGCCCGTGGTCGCGCGCGCCTTCACGCGGTAGCATCGGCGCCATGCAGCTAATCCCGCCCGCCGCCGGCATGGCCGCCTTCCTCACCGCGATCATCGTCAGCCGGATCCTCCAGGAGCGCGCCCTCCGGAGCCTGACCACGGAGGAGAAGGGCCGCCTCGTCGAGGCCTTCTCCGGGATGCGCCTCTTCGCCCTCATCCCCCTCGCCGCGCTCGCCGGCCTCTACTTCGTGATGATGGGCCTCGACACCCAGACGACCGCGACGCTCCTGACGATCTACGTCCCGGCGGCGCTGATCACCGCGATCGGCATGCAGGCGATCATCCACCGCAAGCTGCACAGGCTCGCGGTCCACCCCGACTACCTCCGGGCCTACACGATCGGCCGCGTCCTAGTGCTCGTCGGCTTCGTCCTCTTCTTCCTGTCGATGTAGCGCGCTCCGGCGCGCCGCGGGGCGCGACGGACCTGTCCACACAGACACATGTTGAGATAGCGGCGGCGCGCCGGCGGAGCGGCCCCGCCCCGTCGCCTCGGACCTCGCGCGCCTTTGCCTGCCGCCGCGCCCCGCTGCCGCTATCATCCCCCGGTGAACCGGATCCACCCCGCCCGCAGCGGCGCCGTACCGATCGTCCCGACGTCGGAGCTGGCCCACGCGCCGCATCTCGTCGTCCGCTTCGCCGTCGCCCCCGACGGCCTCCCCTGGCTCCTCCGCGTCGATCGCTCGCACGAGCTGAGCAAGCTCTTCCGCGCGGTCTGCGAGGTCTTCGGCGTCGCCCGCCGCGAGGAGCTCCCGGCGCGGGTTCTCGACGCCGTCGAGAACCACGTCGCCAGCGGCCTCATGGGGGTCCACACGCTCGACCTCGGCGACGACGCCGAGCGCGAGGTCTACGTCAGCCGGCAGACGATCCGCGCGCTCCTCGGGCCGACGCTCCTGAGCCAGCTCCTCGCCCCCACGACGCCGCCGCCGTCGCGACAGAGCGCGCCGGCCCTGAGCTTCGACGACGACGACGACATGGCCGTGTCGACGATCGCCGCGATCGCGGCGTCGCAGGGCGACGAGGCCCTCGTGTCAGCGGTCGAGCAGGCGATCGTCGACCGCCGCTCGACCCGTCGCCTCCTCCTCCCCCTCGCCGGCGGTCGGCCGCTCTCCGGGGCCGTCAACGACGACGCCCGCGTTCTTCGGATCCCCCGCGCCCCCTACCGCCCGCTCCTCGAGGAGCGCCTGACCGCCCTCGGCGCGGTGACGGCGGAGATCCGCACGAGCGGCCCGCTGACGCGGGTCCCGGTCGCCGACCTCGGCGGCCTCCGCCGAGCGCTTGTCCGCGCGCGCCAGGACCCCTACGGCGGCGCCGTCGAGTTCAAGGTCCCGCGCGCGGGGATCCTCGCCGCCCTCGCCGACATCGCCGCCTCCCTCGCCGAGCTCCACCGCAGCGAGCACGTCCACGCCGACCTCTCGCCCGCCAACGTTCTCTTCACCGCCGGCGCCCCGTCGATCTTCGACAGCCTCGACGTCCCCTGCGGGACGCCGTCGACCACCGCGACCTTCGCCTGGGCGGCGCCCGAGCAGATCATCGGCCACCCGCTCGACCCGCGCGCCGACGTCTTCGCCCTCGGCAAGCTCGCCACCCGCATCCTCGGCGGCGTCCCCTTCGGCGAGCAGACCCACTACGTCGTCCCGACAGGCGGAGGCAGCTCGCGGACCGTCGAGCTCCTCAAGTGCGAAGGCGTGTTCGTCGACATCACCGGCAGCGACCGGCCGCGCGCCTGGCAGGTCGCCTGGCAGGACCTCCTCGGCCGCTGCGTCGCCTACGAGCGTCAGCGACGCCCGGCGAGCGCCGAGGCCTTCGCCGCCGAGCTCCGCGACCTCCTCGAGCGCCACCCGCCCGACGGCGAGCTGCCGCTGCCCGGGAGTTTCGGGGAGGTCGTCGAGATCGAGGGCACCGAAGGACGCGGCCTCGCCCGCCTCTGCGCGGACTAGCGGACCGAACTCGTGCTCGCTCCCCGCGGAGCCCTGACCGCGGGGAGCGTCAGACATCGTGACG
>JAGQIT010000448.1:6191-7754 GCA_020431135.1 Myxococcales bacterium
CGTTGGTCTGGAAGGCCGGGTTCGCGGCGCGCATCACCAGACCGAGCTTGTCGAGCTCGCTGCCGCTGCGACCGACGAAGCCGATCGGCGTCATGCCGTCCGGGACGTTGATGGTCTGAACGGACCCGGAGGCCTTGCCACCGGCGAGCGTGAGTAACCCGCGTCGCACCTACCCTACTTCGGGATCAAGCACAGCGGGATCTTCTCCGTCGTGTTGTTGTCCTCGACGCACTCATTGAGCGCGCCCTTCATCATCCCGTCGTCGTCGACGCTCGCCCACACAAGGCCGTTTTGGACCTCCATGTCGGAGTCGAGGCAGACCTGCACCGCGGCGCCCGCGACGATCGGCGCCTTGGTCTCGACGGTGCCGAGCAGGCCGGCCATCTCCTCGTAGAAAGAGACATTCACCCCCGCGCCGACGCCGAGGCAGCCCTGGTTGGCGACCCACACACAGACACCGACCTTGGGACAGATATCGAAGTCCGCGTCGAGATCGTAGAGCACAAGATCCGGGGCGCAGAAGTCGGCGCTCCCCTGGGCGTTTCGCCGGTAGGAATTGTAGGGGTCGCCCATCGGCGTCAGCCAGTTCGGCTCCGTCGCCGGGACCCCGCCCGTGAGGTCGACGTTCGTGATGTTGGCCCGGCGGCCACGCAGCGGGGCTCTAGCCGCCGAATTCGGCGTTTTTCGTTGGATCGATCCAAAATCGATCCAAGATCGATCCAAATCAGGGAGATCTCACGACCGCGCATCGCCGCCAGAGAGCGGTGCTCGTCCCGGTCGAGCCGGCGGCCTCGCGGTCGGTGAGCACTTCACCGCGACGGCTACGGGTCGCGTCCTCGAGCGCGGCAGCGCGAGGCCGCCTGCGTGAACTCGCGCTCCGCCTCCACCGTGCAACAAGCGACCGACGTGGCCGACCATGGGGGCAGCATGCGCCCCCGTGACAACCTCGGCTCCCCCGCGCGCCTCTGCCGTGGCCTGCTCGTCGCCCTCGTCGGGCTCGCTGCCTCGGCGTGCCCGAACGGCGACGAGGACTCGCCGACGAGCGCCACCGACGGCGCCGAGACCTCGAGCGACGCCGACCCGGCCGACACCGACGGAGACCCGAGCGCGAGCGACGGAACCACCGGCGACACGGACCCCTCGAGCGACACGACCGGCGCACCCGACACGACCGCCACGACCGACGCCGACACCTCCAGCACGACCGCCGACCCGGCCGCCTGCGGCGACGGCCAGCTCGACCCCGGCGAGGAGTGCGACTGGGGCATGGGCAACAGCGAGGAGGCCGGCTGCACCCCCGACTGCGAGCTCGCCAAGTGCGGCGACGGCTACGTCCAGCTCGGCGCCGAGGAGTGCGACGAAGGGCTCGACAACGACAACAACGGCGCCTGCACCCTCAAGTGCCTCGAGGCCCGCTGCGGCGACGGCCACGTCCAGCTCGGCATCGAGGAGTGCGACGACGGCGACACGCCCGCCGAGGACGACCCCGTCATCAACGACGACGACGCCTACGGCGGCTGCACCACGCAGTGCCTCAAGGGACCCCGCTGCGGCGACGGGATC
>JAGQIT010000033.1 GCA_020431135.1 Myxococcales bacterium
TGCGGATCGCGGACCTCGCCGAGGCGCGCGCCCTCGGGGGCCGGGTAGACGAGGACGGCGACGCCGGCGAGGGGGGAGCGATCGCCGGCCCGGCGGAGAACGCCGCGGACGGAGGCCGCGTCGCGGACGGCCGGGCTCGGCGACGCGGAGGCGCCCGCGGGCGCGCCCATCACGAGGACGAGCGCGGCGGCGTGGCGGCGAAGCGCGCCCCTCATGGCGCCGGCGCCTCGGGATCGCCGAGGACGAGCTGGATGTAGAACCACCGGAGGTTGGAGCCGCCGCCTTCGCGGCCGCCCTCGTCGACGCTGGCGAAGATGAAGGCGCCATCGGCCGGCGGGGCGGCGATGCCCTCCGCGGCGGTGAGCTCGTAGACCGCGCTGTCGGGGAGCACAGGGGCCGAGGCGAAGAACCTGGCGCGGAGAGACTCGCGCCTTTCCTCTGTGTCAGCGCCCCCGTCGACGATCTGGAGGTCGCCCTCCTCCGTGCCGAAGTCGATCGTCAGCGTCTCGTCGGGGCGCATGACGACGACGTCGCCGTAGTCGGCGAACTCCGTGCGCTCGCCGGCGGGCCCCGTGAAGCTCAGGATGAGGACCAGCGTCTCGGCGTAGCGGTCGGGCTCGATCACGGGGGCGGTGACCTCGAGGCCGGCGAGCTCCTGGACCCTGTAGTAGGGCCCATAGGTCAGCTTCTCGCGGCCGAAGTGGCAGTCGAAGCGCTCGCTGTCGTCGTTGCGGCTGAGAAATTCGAGGCAGCCCTCCGCGTCGATGCTGGGCGAGGTCGACGCGATCATGAAGACGAAGTTCTCGTTGGCGCCCTGGAAGCCCTCGGGCGGCACCGGGGGCAGCGTGAGGGCGTCGCCGTCGATCCGGCAGTAGATCGCGGCGTCGAGGCCGTCGTCGGCGCAGGGGGGGAAGGGCTCGCCGCTCGGGTTGTAGATGTAGTTGCGGCGGCTGCGGATCCAGATCGGCGTCTGCTCAGGCGTGAGCGGGCCGTCGGGGCCGGCGAAGTGCGCCGTCAGGCGCAGGCGATCGCCGGGGAGGCCCTCGCGGCGGCGGACGCCGTCCCCCTCGAGGGGCGGCGAGAGCTCGCCGGTGGCGACGACCCACTGCTCGATGACGATCAGCCGCGGGTCCGTGAGCAGCCACGACGGCGTCTCCTCGGGGAGGCAGCCGACGGCGAGGGCGACGACGAGGAGCGCGGTTGCTCGGCGCGGGCGCGGGGCGATCGGCACCTCGAGGAGCGTACTGTGAACGCGCGCGGTTCGGAAACCTGCGGGGTTGTCCTCTTTGCTGGACGCGAGCCTCGCGCAGCGCGGTCTGACGCCCACAGGACCGCTGCGGCGGGCGTCTAGTCCGCGACCGTCGCTCGCACGCGCCGCGGCATCTTGCAGCCGAAGTAGAAGCGGTGCTCCGTCGGCGCCGTCACCTCGATCGTCGGACCTGGTGAGGCCAGCAGGTGGTAGAGCGCGGAGCGGAGGACGAAGAGCGCGAGGGCCTCGCCGGCGCAGGTCCGCGGCCCGCGGCCGAAGGGGAAGAAGTGGCCGCTGCCGTAGGGGTTTTGGGCGATGACCGCGGGGGTCCAGCGCTCTGGGATGAACTCGTCGGCGTGCTGCCAGCGCTCGCGATCGCGGTGGAGCGGCAGGCTGCCGATCATCAGGCGAACGCCCGCGGGGACGCGGTAGGGGCCGAGCTTGACGGCGTCGGCGCGGACGCTGCGCATGAACACCGGCACCGGCGGGTGGAGGCGCAGCGCCTCGCGGAGGGCGGCCTCGAGCTCCGCGCAGCCGCAGATCGCCGCGTACGTCACCGGGCTCCCGTCGTCGAGGGCGCGCAGGGCCGCGATCAGCCGATCGCGGGCGCGGCCGTCCGCGCTCAGGCAGGCGAGCGTCTGGAGGAGGGCGATCGTCATCGAGAAGACGCCGCCCGGGTAGATGTTCGCCAGCTCGGTGACAAGCTCGGCGCGCGGCAGGTCGCTGCTGCGCGCGAGGACGTGCGCGAGGGCGCGGCCGCTCGGGTCGTCCTCGCAGATCGCGAGGTGCCCGTCGATCGCCCGGTGCCAGCGGCGGATCGAGCTGCGGAAGCGCGGCGTCACCAGCGGGAGGTTCGCCTTCATCCGCAGATCGACGACGTCGGCCATGCGGTTGTAGGCGCGAAAGTCGGCCTCGGGGAGGCGGCGGCCGAACGAGAGGAACGACTGGAGGTCGAAGACGAGGCGGTAGAGGTCGCGCTCGAAGCCGCGGTGCTCGCCGCGCTGGAGGGCCTCGAGGCGGCGGCCGAGGAACGCCTGCGTCGGCTGGAAGCGCCCTTCCAGCCAGGCCGCGGCCCCGCGCTCGCAGCTGAAGAAGTCGCGCCGGCGGCGGTCGGCCCAGGGCGCGCCGTTGGCGATGAAGATGTTGCTCGCCGTCGCCGCGGGGCGCATCGCCGCGACCGGCTCGCGCTTGATGAAGCGCTCGGTCTCGGTGACGAGGATCGTCTCGATCGCCGCCGGGTCGTGGATGAAGATCGCCGGCTGATCGCCGATCCACAGGAGCGCGTAGGGGCCGAAGCGGCGGGCGTAGTCGACGGAGGTCAGCCAGGGCTTGCCGTGGGCGAGGTCGCCGAGGTTGCCGAGGGGGAAGCGCGGCGTCGGCCCGGGGATCGACGCGAGGGTCGGGAAGCGGCGGAGGAGCGCGCGGCGGAGGAGGGACATCGCCTAGACCCCCTCCGCGGACGTGTACATGTCTTTTTGTACATGTTCTTCTTGTGCTCGCCTGCCGCGGACGCGGAGCTCGATCGGCCGGCGCGGGGCGAGGAGCGGGGTCATGCGCAGCTCCATGCGGTAGGACGGGCGGACGAGCTCGAGGTCGGCGCGGCGGAGGAGGGCGACGACGATCGCCAGGCTGAGCGCCTCGACGAAGCCCTGGGCCGAGCACGCGTGCGGACCGACGCCGAAGGCGGCGAAGAGGCGGCGCGCGGCCGGCTCGCGCCGCGGCGGCAGGTGGCGGGCCGCGTCGAAGGTCATCGGGTTGGCGTAGTGGTCGTCGACGAAGTGGCCGATGTGCGGCGCGAAGAGGAGGAGCTGCCCGGCCGGGATCGCGTAGCCGCCGATCCGCTGGTCGACGATCGCGGTGTAGGGGTAGGCGGGGATCAGCGGGTAGCAGCGCAGCGTCTCGGTGTAGGCCGCGCGCAGGAAGGGCGCGGCGGCGAGGACCTCGGCGAGCGGCGCGTCGGCGTCGGTGGTCGCGAGCTCGGCGAGGACCCGGCGCAGCGCGCTGCGGTCGCGGAGGAGCTCGAAGAGGAGGAAGCCGATCAGGCGGCCGATGTAGATCTCGGTGCCGGCGAGGGCGTAGAAGCAGGCGCCGCGGATCGCCCGGAGGTCCATGCGCATGCCGGCTTGGTTGGTCGCGGCGACGCAGGCGTCGATCATCCAGGTGCGCCCGCGCTCGCGGAAGTCGCCGCGCTGGTGGCGGGCGATCGCCTCGTCGATCGCCGCCTGCATCGCCCGCCGCGCCCGGCGGTAGCGCGGGCGCCGGAGGGTCGCGAAGGGGCGCAGGCGGAAGGCCGCGTACATCACCGCCGCGCCGGCGCGCTGGATGTCCGGGGCGGCGTTGCGCAGGCTCATCGGCGTGACCACGGCCATCGCCGCGTGCAGCGACAGGCGCGCGGTCAGGGCGAAGAGATCGACGGCCTCGCCCGCGTAGGTCGCGTCGACCTCGTCGCCGACGACGGCGGCGATCTCGGCGGCGAAGGGGGCGACGATCGAGCGCGCGTAGGGCTGGCGGAGGAGCTCGCGGAGGTCGCGGTGGATGTCCCCCTCGAGCTCAAAGACGTCGACCCCGACCTCGGCGGAGAAGGGGCGGAAGAGGCCGTCACGCCGGCGCTCGGCGCCGTCGCCCGGGTCGCCGCGCAGGAGGTCGTCGGCGAGGCTGCCGGCGACGACGACCGCCTGCCGCGTCATCGGCACGTCCATGCGGAACACGGGGCCGTAGCTGTGATAGGCGTCGATGAAGAAGCCGAGCGGGCTGCGCATGAACTCGACGGTGTTGCCGAGCCAGCCGCGCCCGGGGACGACCGGGATCGCGGCGCTCGGCGGGCTCGTTGTGCGGGCGGAGGTCACGGCGGTCCGCGAGCCTATCATCCGCGGGCGCAGACGGGTCTACCGCGGGGGCGCGCGATCGCGTGCGCGCGCCTCGTCGACGGCTCCGGTCTCGCGTGCGCCGGACGTCTCGGTTGTGCTCGACTCCTCGGGGGCGCCGTCGCCGAGGCGGAGGCGTCGTCCTCAGCGCGAGGGGGCGTCGACGGTCGTGGCGCCGGCCGTCGGTCGTGTGAACGACGCCGCGATCGCGCTCGATCGCGCGCCGATGCTGACATCTGCAGGGCGCTTGCGCGCCCGCGTCTCGCCGTCGCAGTGAGCTGTTTGATGGGCCATGCGAGGCGCGAGGCGGCGCTAGGCGGCCGTCCGCGCGGATAGACGTTTTTGCCGGTGAGGAACGCAATTTCATCGCCTTTCGTTCGTCGCCGCGGACCCTATATCTCCTGGGCCGATCCGGCTCACCGGGTCTGGCTGAAAGGACATATCGTAGGATGACCCCTCGTCTCACCATCGCTCGCGTCTCGTCCCTCCTCGTGGCCGCGTCGCTCGGGCTCACCTTCGCCGCGTGCTCGGACCCCGAGCCCGAGATCGTCGAGCGGATCTGCGTCGCGGTGACCGAGCCGATCACCCTCAACGCGGGGGTCTTCGGGCACAAGCCGAAGATCCAGCGGACGAGCAACGGCAACCTGATCGTCATCTACGGCGACGTCCCCGACGCCTCGAAGATCGTCTTCGACGTCAAGGGCGACGTCGAGCGGCCGGCTCGCGACATCTTCGTCCGCACCTGCATGCCGTCCGAGGGCACGAGCTGCAACCTGGCGACGGACTGGTCGGAGCCGGTGAACCTCTCGCAGGCGGCGGAGCTCAGCTCGATGGACGTGGCCTGGCAGGGCGGCGATCCCGTCGACAACCGCATGCCCTTCTGGGGCGACGCGGACAAGCCCAACGTCAAGACCGCCGGCACGGCGCTCGTCCTCACGTGGACGAGCAAGTACTGCCCCGACGGCGACCCGAGCACCGCCGAGGTCGACGCGCCGGTCCAGCGCGCGGTCCGCTACCTCGAGCGCGGCAACCGGGTGGTGCCCTTCTCGTGCACCTGGGTCGCCCAGTCGGTGAACAACGGCGTCACCTGGAGCGCGCCGCAGCAGCTCAGCGACGGCCAGCGCGACGCCAAGCAGGACGCCAGCCGCGGCACCTTCAACTCGGAGACCAAGCAGGTGCAGTGGGCGATCTCGTGGCAGGAGGATCCGCTGGGCCTGCAGCTCGGCGAGGGCGACGGCCCCGGCGACGGCGCCTCGGGGGCGTCGGTCTCGGGCGGCACGGACGTCTGGTACGCGCAGACGACCCACAACATCACCGGGCCGAACGACAACGCCTTCGCCTGGTCGGCCGCCTACCGCCTCACCGACAACTTCCAGGGGAAGTTTGGGATCGCCGGGCAGGTCAACCCGATCTTCGACGCCGACGGCGTGAATGTCCCCGAGGACATGGTCGAGAAGGGCCAGGCCGGCGCCTCGCGCCCGAACATCGGCAAGGTCGGCAAGACGGTGATCGTCGCCTACGAGGAGACGAAGGGCTCTGAGGGCCTCGATGAGGGCAAGTTCATCCGCTACCACACCTTCGACTACAACGCGCCGCCGAGCGATCCGGAGGGCCAGGCCGGCTGCGTGATCTCGGATCCCGCGCGCAACGCCAGGCGCGTCCGCTTCGTCCACCAGAGCGCGGCCGACGCTGGGCCCGGCGGGATCCAGCTCGGCATCTTCTGGAAGGAGGGCGTCGCGGATCACGGCGGCCCGTCCGATATCGTCGTCCGCCGCGGCATCGACGGCCTCGCCGCCGCCAACATGGTCCCGGCGGTCGATCCCGGCTGCGCGACCTCGGTCTACGAGGAGGCCATCGCCCTCACCAGCGAGCGCGCGGAGAACCTGAGCTCGATGAGCACGACGGCGACCCTCGACAACCTGAACGACGACACCGAGGCGAATGACGAGGAGAACGCGCTCGCCCACCGCGGCGTCCTCCGCGGCCGTGACCTCTGGGTCGGCTACACCTACAGCGAAGACCTCGTGGCGCTCTGGGCCCAGCTCAACAACTACGACTTCTTCATCCGCCGCTACAACGTCGACGACGGCGCCTGGACCCTGCCGCTCAACGTCTCGAACATCGAGGACACCGGGATCAACGTCCGCGAGCCGCGGCTCTTCGCGACGCCGAAGGGCACCGACGCCTGCGCCAACGACCCGGCGTTCTGTCAGAACACGGACGTCGTCTACGTCGCCTACGGCACGCAGGTGAACGAGTCGAGCCCCTTCGACGAGGGCCCCGACGACCTCGGCATCTACATCACGGTCAGCGATGACCGCGGCGAGACCTTCGGCGAGCCGCAGCGCCTGTCGACGGCGATGGGGATCTACTTCGCCGACGACGAGAACGCCTACGAGTCGCAGCTCGTCACCCGCCCCGACGGCCAGCGCTTCTACGGGGTCTGGGCGAACAACCACCTCGACACCGGCGACAACCATGTCGAGTACATCTCGGGCGATCTCTTCACCGTCGAGGGCGAGGGCGTGACCTGCGAGATGCCGGCGTCTGAGTAGCGCGCGGGCGCGGGGCAAGGCCCGCGGTGAAGGGGTCGCGCCTCGGCGCGGCCCCTCGTCTATGGCGCGACGCGAGACGCGGGCGCCCGGCGCTGCGGCGCGCGCGAACGAGCGTCTCAGGCTGCGGGCGCGAGTCGGTGAGGGGGTCTGTCTCGTCGGCGCGGGGCCTCACCTGTCCCTTTTAGTGCGTCGCGTCGAGCGTCGAGGAGGCGGCGGACCGCCGCGCGTCGGAGCCTCGAGCTCCGGCGGCGAGGGGCGGTATGGTTGGGCGTGCGTCGAATCGCGGAGGTCGGGCTGTGCGTCGCCCTGGCGGTGAGCTGTCGCGCTTCGGAGCGGGGGGGGCGAGAGGTCGCGCCGACGCCGGCGCCGAGGTCCGACTCGGGCGTCGTCGCGGCGGCGGCTGGGCCGACGACGACGACGACGGGCCCGGCCCAGGTCGCTGTCGGCTCGGAGGCGGTCTCGCCGGAGGAGCGCGGCGCCGGGGCGCCGGCGCCGAGCGACGCGGTCGTGGTCGCGGCCGCGAAGCTCGACGTCGGCGCGCCCGTCGACGCGGCGGCGCCGGACACCTGCGCCGAGCTCCGCGAGGACGTCGAGGACGGCGAGGTGTCGATGACGGCGTGCAGGATCCTCGAGAGCACCGAGCTCGGGGGGGCGCGCCTCGAGGTCGTCGAGGTCGAGCTCGACGACCCCGGCGGCGCCGATGAGCTGCGCGCGGTCTTCGTCGCGATGCGCGCCGACGGCGATACGTACTTCGTGTCGCTCGTCGAGGCCCGGGAGGTCCCCGGCCAGATCGAGGAGTACACGGTCGAGCGGCTGGAGGTGCGGGGCGAGAGCGTCCGGATCCCCTACACGATGACGACGACGACCTACGCCACCGCGGGTCCGGGGTCGACCGGGGAGGTCGACAGGGAGGTCGACGTCGGCGCGCTCGTCTGCGAGCCGAGGACGCAGGGCTGCGTGAGGGAGTGAGCGTCGGCGCGCGCGCGGAGCTCGATCCGCGCGCAGGCGCGCCGTCCTCGGGGTCCGGGCGCCGGCCGAGGGTTTGCCGAACTCGGGACTTGGGCCAAATTCTCCGGCGTCGGATCGCCCTATGGAGTCGCGCGACGAGACCGAGCTTGAGCGCTGGGAGGCCCGCGGGGAGCTGCCGCGGGGAGCTCGCGATCCGGCCTTGGACGACGCGGAGAACGACGACGGGGCGACCCTCAGTCGACCGGCGGTGAGCGCCGCAGCATCGCTGTCGACGGCGCTCGGCGAGGCAGCGACGGTGCTCGCGGCAGTCGACGCGCCTGCGCCCGGCGGTGAGGCGGAGACGCTCCTGGTGGAGCGCCGAGCCCGGTCTGTGCGCGGGGAGGCGACGACGCTCCTCGCGGATGAGGCGGTGACGCTCTCGGCCGGCGACCGCGCGCCGCCGCGGCCGCTCGACAAGGGCGCGCAGCTCGGGCGCTACGTCGTCCTGCGCAAGCTCGGCGCCGGCGCGATGGGGACGATCTACCTCGGCTACGACCCGGACCTCGATCGCCGGGTCGCGCTCAAGATCCTCCGCGGGGCGACGAGCGCGGAGAACCGCCGGGCGCTCCTGCGCGAGGCCCAGGCGATGGCCAAGCTCACCCACCCGAACGTGGTCAGCGTCCACGACGTCGGCGAGCAC
>JAGQIT010000449.1:0-337 GCA_020431135.1 Myxococcales bacterium
CGAGGGCGCCGAGGCGCGCGCGGAGGAGCCCGAGCACGCGCACGCCCCCGACCCGCTCGCCGCGGCGGATCGCGGCGTCGATGATCCTAGACTCGCTGCGCGTCATCGCCGGCCGGTGTCCCACCGCGCGGCGCCGCGGTCAAGCGCGGGGCGACGCCCCGCGCCGAAGCGACGCACCCGCGCACGAGACCGCGCCCGCTACTTCCACGGGGCGCCGACACGGGGCCGAGACGAACATTGATTCATCGCCGTTCAGCGCCCAGCACCCCTGCGAGCCTGTCCGAGCGCTCACCGCCCGCCCTCGCCTGCCGGCGCCGAGCCAAACCGAGCCGAGACC
>JAGQIT010000449.1:407-7153 GCA_020431135.1 Myxococcales bacterium
AGCGGCTGGTGCGGGCCGCGGGCGAGGAGGCGCCCGCTCCCGGGCTCTGCGAGGATCGTGCCCTCGGCGAAGGCGATCGCGCCGCGGCGCACGGTGTAGACCGGCCAGCCCTCGACCTCGCGGCCGACGTTGATGTCGTAGCCCGCCTGCGACTGGAGCATCGCCGGGGCGATCGTCCGCGTGCGCGCCGGGTCCCAGAGGGTGATGTCCGCGTCGGCGCCGCGGCGGATCACGCCCTTGCGCGGGAAGAGGCCGAAGAGGCGCGCCGCGTGGGTCGAGGTCGCTGCGACGAAGCGATCGAGCGACAGGCGACCGCCGCGGACGCCCGCCGAGAAGAGCATCGGCAGCATCATCTGCAGCGCCGGCGTCCCCGGCTTGTAGGCCTCGACGGTCGCCGCGGGGCTCAGCTTCTCGGCCGCCGAGAAGGGGGCGTGGTCGCTGCCGATCGTGTCGATGAGCCCGCGCGCGAGGCCGTCCCAGAGCGCGGCGACGTCGTCCTCCTCGCGCAGCGGCGGCTGACCGACGAAGAGCGGCCCCTCCGGGCGCTCGTAGACCGCGCGCGTGTGGTGGAGGTACATCGGCCGGGTCTCGACGTAGACCGGGACGCCGCGCCGCCGCGCCCGGACGCACTCCTCGAGGGCCGGCGCCGACGACAGGTGGACGATGTAGATCGGGCTGCCGGTCGCCGACGCGATCGCGATCGCGTCGCGGACCGCCGCGACCTCCGAGGCGACCGGGCTCGACGCGGCGTAGTTACGCAGCGAGCCCTCGCCGGCGGCCACCAGGCGATCGACCGCCCGCTGGTTGGCGCTGTGCTGCTCGCAGTGGAGCAGGGTCAGCATCCGCCGGCGCCCGGCCTCGCGGATCAGCTCGACGAACTCGCCGCGCCGCGGCTCGAATTCCTCCGTCACCATGAAGACCTTGACGCTCGTGTGCCCGCGCTCGCGGAGCTCCGGCAGGGCCGCGAGCGCCCGCGGACCCGGCTCGAAGACGACGGGGTGGAGCATCACGTCGACCATCGCCTGGGCCTGCGCGCTGCGGCTGTGCCGGGCGACGGCGTCGAGGATCGGCCGCGGCCCGGCGCCGGGGAAGACCATCGCGCCGATCGTCGTCACGCCGCCCGCGAGCGCCGCCCGCGAGCCGTCGGAGTAGTTGTCGCAGTAGTCGTCCTCATCGACCGGCGGCCTGTCGCCCGACGAGAGGTGGACGTGGGGATCGATGCCGCCGGGGAGGGCGAGGAGGCCGCGCCCGTCGATCACCTCGTCGCCGCGGCGCTCGCGGAGCGCCGGCCCGAGCTCGGCGATCACGCCGGCGACGCTGCGGACGTCGACCTCGCGCAGGCCGCCCGCCGTGTAGACCTCGGCGCCGCGGATCAGCAGCCCGGGGCCCTCAGGATCGACCTGTCTCTGGCGACAGCCAGCGAGCATCGCCGCGCCCAGACCAAGGCACAGGCGCCGTCGACTGAGCTCGGGCATGTCCGGGGATTGTACCGTCACGGCCCGGCTTCGCCGCCGCCTGCGACCTCGCGACGAGGTCGCGCGACGCCGCGCAGGCCGACGTATCGCCGCCGCGCCCGGCGGCCCGCGGCGCCGCCCGCTGACGCCGACGCGCCGCCGCAGGGTCTGCGCCTGGGGGCGCGGCGCAGATCCTCCGCGGCGCTCAGCGGCCCTCGCGGCACTTGCTCTCGCGCGGCCCGCACTTGATGCGGATGTGGATGTGCGAGGTGTGCCCCGCGGCGTGGCGGACGACGCCGTTGTTCGTCTTCGCCGGCCGCGGCCACTGGATCAGCGCGGCGAGCTCCTGCTTGCTCGCGCCGCTCGCCTGGGCCGCGCGGTAGAGGACCTTTTGCAGGCGGTGCTCGAGGAAGATGTACTGGACCTCGCCCGTGTCGGCGAAGGCCTTGATCAGGCGGTACGCCGCCCTCCAGTCGACCTCGTTCGCGCGCGGCGGCTTGTGATGATCGACGCTCGCGCGCACCGGCAGGCGGATGTCGATGTCGCGGCCGCTCTGGTGCGAGCGGTGCGGTCGGAAGCGGCCGCCGCGGGGCAGCGAGACCGCGCCGATCACCAGCTCGCGCTTGTACTTCGAGCGCCGGCGAAACTCGCTGATCGCCATGATCGCGGTCTTGATCGTGTGGCTCGACCCGTAGGCCTGGGCCGGCTTGCGCAGCTCGTAGAGATCGGGCGCCTCGGGGAAGGAGACGCCGTTGAAGAGCCGCCCCTTGGTCGGCGTGCCGATGCTCAGGGCGTTGCGCCGGACCTTCGCCGCGACGCGCCGCGCCCCCGCGTCGTCGCCCTTCCCCGCGGGCGCCCCGGCGCCGCCGCCCGCCGCCGCCTCGCCGCTGAGAACGCCCGGCTCGACCCAGATCGTCAGCGTCTTGCCGGCGACCATCACCGGCTTCGGCTTGCCGTTCTTGTCCTTCTTCGGCTTGTTCCACTTGCGCAGGCGCTTGACGTCGACGCCGTGGGCCTCGGCGACCTTCTCCCACGAGTCGCCGCGCTGGATCTCGTACTCGATCTTCTCCTGCGGCGGCGGCGGGCGGACGGCGCGGACCTTCAGGGTCTTGCCGGCGCGGAGGTAGATCTTCTTCGGGTTGAGCTTGTTCCAGCGGATCAGCGACTTGACCGAGACCCCGTAGCGGTCGGCGATCTCGCCGATCGTGTCGTAGGGGACGATCGTGTGCTTGATCCACTTCGGCTCGTCGTCGGCCGGATCGGGCGCGGACGGGGGCTCCTCCTCCGCGTCCGCCTCCTCGTCCTCGTCCTCGTCCTCGCCGAGCGGGACCTTGCCGGTGGCGATGTC
This sequence comes from Myxococcales bacterium, assembly GCA_020431135.1. Classification (GTDB taxonomy): domain Bacteria; phylum Myxococcota_A; class Polyangia; order Nannocystales; family Nannocystaceae; genus JADJRG01. The sequence goes on from JAGQIT010000449.1 coordinate 3,210, forward strand.
GATCTTGTACTGGGCCGCGATCGCGTCGAGGTCGTCCTCGGGCGGGAGGTCGTCGCCGACCTCGCCCGGCTGATAGCCAGGGAAGCCGCCGGCCCACCGCCACAGGTCGCTCACCGACGCCGGCGTGTCCGTGGGGCGGACCTGCGGCGAGGGGGTCACGACCTGCTCGACCGCGGGCGCGTCCGCGGTCGGCTCCTCCGGCTCGTTTGGCGTCGGCTCCTTCGTCTCAGCCTTGGGCTCGCTCTTCCCGCTCTTCCCGCTCTTCTTCGTCGACTTCTTCTTGCTCGAGCTCGACGTCTTCTTGCTGCTCGACGTGCCGGCGGCCGCGTCCCCCTCCCGCGCGCAGACGCCGACGACGCCCGTCACCGAGAGCGCGGCGACGAGGGTCCAGGCACGCGCAGAGCGCAGACGGCGGAGGAGCGGCATGCGGGTAGTTCTTGACCCTACCAGAGGGCCTAGTGGCCGCAAACCAACTCCCGGCGCCCTGACGGACATTCCCGCTGGGTCAATTTTTCCGCGATCGCGGGCGCGTCGGGCCCTACGACGGCGCTAGGCGGCCGCTGCGTCGTCGCGGGCGCGCAGGCTCACACCCGCCGCGCCGCGCCGCCGCGCTGTGCTCGAGATCCCAGCTACTCGCCGGCGTCGTCGATCCCGAGGACGCGCAGGACCTCCGGATAGACCTGATCGGCGAAGTACTGCGAGCCCGCCATCGTGAAGTGGATGCCGTCGTCGGCGCGCAGCGCCGCGTCCTTCTTGCGGCCGACGTCCGCGGTCTTGCGCAGGTTGCCGTCGTCGTCGACGAAGAACTGGATCGTGTCGAGGTACTCGACGTCCTCGAGGTCGGCGATCGCGTTCTGGTGGACCTCGCGGATCAGGTCGAGCTTCTTCTCGAAGGAGACGGTGCCGGTCTTCGGCAGGCCGAGCCAGAGCACCTTGCGGCCGTCGCCGCGGATCTCGTCGAGGAAGGAGGCGACGCGCTCGCGGTAGGCCTCGTTCCAGTCGTCGGTCTTCCAGCGCACGCGCTTGCCCTTGCCGGTCTTCGGCGTCAGGTCCTGGCCGTCGTTGCCGCCGATGATGACGACGACGACGTCGGGCGAGCGCGCGGCGACCTGGCGCTTGGCCTCGCCCATCCAGTCGAAGAAGTCGGGGCGGGCGAGCCCCGAGGAGCTCTTGGCCTTGCGGAAGCAGTTGACGTCGGGGTGGCCGTCGAGGCGGCGCTCGAGGAGCGCGCCGAAGCCGGTGGCGGCGAGGCTGTCGCCGAGAACGAGCACGGTGCGCTTGCCCGCGGCGTCGGCCGGCTCGTCGTCGCTCGCCTCGTCGGCGGCGGCGATCTCGGTGCCCGCGGCGGCCTCCTCCGGCGCCGGGTCAGCCTCCGCACCCGCGGCGGCGACCGCCTCCGCGCCCCCGTTCTCGGCCGGCGCGGCGTCGTCCTCCGCGCTCCCTGCGGCGCTCGGGATCTCCTCCGCGGCCCCGTCGTCGGCGACGATCGCCGCCGTCGGCGGCTTGGCGGCGGCCGCCTCCGGGGTCCCGACCTTCTTGTCGGGGGAGCACGCGACGCTCAGCGTGAGCGCGAGGGTGACCGAGACGCGGCCGAGCAGGCCGGCTGACGAGCGGAATCGAGGGGCGGCGCACATAGGAGGGCGCAGGGTGTATAGCGGCTTTTGATCCTCGGGGGAAAGATACGGCGAAGCGAGGCGCCTGGCAGACCGCGGCAAACGTCCCGTGGGGTCTCGCGCAGCCGTCGCCGGCCCGGATGGTCGCGACGAAACGCCCGCTGTGCAGGGCTGCACCGCGCGTTTCACCGGGACAAGAAGGGTCGACGAGGGCAAACGGCGGCGCGCGGGGCGTTCGCCTCGGGCCGGCCGGCGGGCCCTAGCGATCTCCCCCGGTCTCCCCGGCAGCCCGGCGCGCGGCGAGACCGGCGGCCGGCGGCCTCTCCGCCCCCCACGCCCTCCCAGGGCGGGTCAGAGCGCACATCGGCGAACGCGCAGGGTGGCATCCCTCGGCAACCTATGGAACACTGGTGGCCGTCCGTTACGTACAGGTACAGGAGCGAACGCATGCGCACCACCCACGAATCTCCGACCGCGACCTCCATCTCCCGCTGGCGCACCGCCCGTAGCGTCGTCCTCGGCTCGATCATCCTCGCCGGGTCGATGGCCACCTCGGCGGCGCTGATGTACCGCATGGCGGGTCCGACCTGCACGCAGCAGCGAGAGCTCGAGCGCGGCTACACCTACAGCGGCATCGGTGCGGTGATTCAGCAGCGCGGCGAGCACGTCGTCGTCCGCCAGGTGATCGCCGAGGGCCCGGCCGAGGGTCTCCTCCGCGAGGGCGCCGTCCTCGTCGCCGTCGACGGCGAGAACCCGCGCTCCGTCGAGGGCTTCGCCAACGCCCTCCGCGGCCCGGCTGGGACCACCGTCGCCGTCGAGATCGCGTACCCCTGCGGCGGCCACGAGACCGTGATCATCGAGCGCTCGGTGATCCGCGTCCACCGCTAGCCACCGACGCACCTTCGCTCCGACCCGCCCCCGCGGGTCGAATAAGCGACTCCGGGCCTCCGGCTCGGGGTCGCTTGCGCTTTGATCGCCTGAATCTGCCGGATTCGCGGCCGTTCTCGGCCTGCGAGAGTCTGCCAGCGGCGCCCTCGCCCGCTCGTCTCGAGGTGTCTTCTCTGCGGGTCGCCGAGGCTGCCGCGGGTCGGCGCGCCCTGCGAACTCGCGGATGCTCTCACGATCGGACTCGAGCCGCGGCACGCAACTCCTGATGCGCCGCGAGGCGCACGTCACAGCTCAGCGCAGGGCGTCGGCTCGCGGGAGCACCCAGATGTCATCGACGAAGATCGCCGCGGCGTCGCTGTCGTCGACGATCTCGAGGCGGAGCGGGCGACCGGCGAGCTCGTCGGGGACCGGCCAACGCAGCGGCGCGAGCTCCCACGGCGTGAGCGACGGGAGCTCCAGCGGCGTAGCGAGGGTCTCCGCCTCGTCGCCATCGCGATCGCCGGAGAGGATCCGCAGCTCGAGGCCGTCGCGGCGTCCCGCGCTGACCCCGACGAGGAGCTCGAGCGCGCCGCCGCGGGGGATCGCGAAGGTCGGCGTCGTCAGGGCGCCGCGGGCCCGCAGCTCGCGCTTGCTCCGGGCGCTGCCGAGGAGGCTCGCGCCGCCGTGCGGGCCGAGAACGGGGAGATCGCCGACGACGGCGCCGTGCGGGCGGAAGGCGGCGCCGCGCCGACGAGCGCCGCCACCCGAGAGATCGCGGGGCCCCTCAAAATCGGCGACGACGACGGCCCCCGCGGGCGGCTGGCGCGGGGCGACGAGGCCCATGCGGAGCTGGGCGCCGCGGTAGGGCGTGACCATCCCAGCCTCCGACATGTAGCCGGTCCACGGGCGCACGCGGGCGTCGCCGACCCGGCGCTCGAGCGCCCGGAAGGAGCGCCCGCGCAGCGCCCCTCGGAGCTGGCGCGGCGGCTCCCCCTCGAACCACAGCTCGGCGTACGCTCCGTCCTCGAGCTCGGCGACGAGGCCCTGCCAGAGGCGCGCCCGGTCCTCGCTCGTGATGTCGTTGATGCCCATCGAGCCGACGTGCCCGGGGCCGCCTGCGAGGACGCTCCACCACGGCCGCTGGAGGGCGAGCACGCGGGCGCCGTCGCCGAGCCGCTGGGGTGTCCGAAGGAGCTCGTCGCGGACCGCCGCCGCCGTAGCTCGCGCGCCCGCGTCAGGGATCGTCCGCCGCGCCTCCTGCCAGCGGTAGCTGTCGCGGATCGCCGCCGGGCCGCGATCTTGGATCGGCTGGTACATCGGCTCGACGGCGGCCGCGAAGAGGAGCTGAACGGCGACGAGGGCGAGGGCCCAGCGCTCACGACGGCCGCCGATCGGCAGGGCGACGGCGAGGTAGGCCGCGCCGAAGAGCACCGCCGGGATGAAGGCGTTGGGCTCGGCCCACTG
>JAGQIT010000450.1 GCA_020431135.1 Myxococcales bacterium
GCTGCGCGACCTCGACGCCCTCCTCCACCCGCGCGACGGCGCGATCGTCCGCTTCCTCGCCGAGGAGCTCGATCCCTGGGTCGTCGTCGAGGGCTCGCGCCTCGCCCCGCGACCGCGCGGGCGCGGCGATCGGCAGGTGCTCGACCCGGCCGTTCTCCGCTTCTTCGCCGCCGCCCTCGCGGCCAGCGACGCGCTCTACGTCGACGACGCTCTCCGCGTCGACATGACCCTCACGCTGCGCTGTACGCCGGCGATCCACCGCGTCGGCCTCAGCCTCGACGACCAGGACCTCCACTACACCTGCGCGGACGACGGCGAGCGCCCCGTCCGTTGGCCTAGCGAGGGGGATCCGGCCGGCGCCTGGCTCGAGGTCCACGGCCGCGGCGGCGTGATCGAGCGCCACGCCCGGCCGGGGGCCTGGGGTCTGTGGCGCCTCCTCGAAGAGCGGGCCGCCCTGGCCCCTGACGGCGACGCCCTCGACGCCCGGATCGACCTCCTCGACGAGGGCCTCGGCGACCTCCCGCTGCGCCTGCGCCCGGCCCCCGGCCACCGCGCCCTCTTCGCCCACGAGGCGCTCCTCGGGCCCCTCCGCGACCCCGACCTCCGCCCGCCGCTGCATCTCTTCCGCGACCAGGAGCGCTGCGCCGATGTCCGCTGAGATCACCCGACCGCCGACGCGCCCCTTCGGCCCGGTGGGCCCGTGGCTGCGCGCGTACCCGGCAGAAGAGGCGGCGGCGATCCGCGCGGGCCTGCGCGCGCTCGCCTTCGGCGACGCGCCGGCGCCGACGATCGACCTAGCGACGATCGACCGCCGGATCCTCGCCATCGATCACGCCGTCGCGGCCCAGCTCGACGCGCTCCTCCACCACCCAAAGCTCCAGGCCCTAGAGGCGCGCTGGCGCGGCCTGGCCCTCCTCGTCGAGCGCGTCGACCCGAGCGCCGGGATCCGCGTCGAGCTGCTCTCTGCGACCGTCGATGAGCTCGCCCTCGACTTCGCCGAGGCCCCTGAGCTCCCGCACGCCGGCCTCTTCCGTCTGGTCTACACTCGCGCCCTGGCGACCTACGGCGGCGCCCCCTACGGGCTGCTCTGCGGCGACTTCGCTAGCGGGCCGGCGGCCGCGGACCTCGAGCTCCTGCGGGCCATCGGCCGGGTCGCCGCGGCCGCGCAGGTCCCCTTCGTCGGCAACGCGCGCCCGGAGCTCCTCGGCGTCGAGTCATTCACCGAGCTCGTCGATCTCGTGGACGTCGGCGCCGCGCTCGACGGCGCCGCTGGCCGGCGCTGGCGCGCCCTGCGGGCGGCGACCTCCGCCCGCTACCTCGGCCTCGCGCTCCCCCGCTTCCTCCTCCGCGCGCCCTACGACGTCGACGCCGACTCTGCGGCCCCGCTCCCCTACCGCGAGGCCGCGCGCGTCGAGTGCGATCTCCTCTGGGGGCACGCGTCGATCGCCTTCGCGATCCGCGTCGCCGAGGCCTTCCGCCGCTACCGCTGGTGCGTCAACATCCTCGGCTCGCGCCACTGCGGCGTCATCGAGGCGGCGCTCCCAGGCGTCCCGCGGGAGTACGCGACGGTCGACCTCATGGTCAGCCGACGCCTCGAGGGGGCGCTGGCCCGCGAGGGGCTGATCGCCGCGGCCTTCGATCGCCGCGCCTGCGGCCTCACCTTCCACGCGGCGCCGTCGCTCGCCGCCCCGCTCGAGGGCGACGAGCCTCCCCGGCGCGAACTCAACACGCAGCTCCCCTACGTCTTCCTCAGCGGCCGGGTCGCCCACTACATCCGCCGGATCGAGCGCGACACGGTCGGCACCTGGGATGACCCGCGCCAGATCGAGGCGCCGCTGCGCGCGTGGCTGCGCCGCTACGTCGCCGACCTCGACGACGCCCACTGGGAGACGCGCTCGCGCCGACCGTTCCGCCGCGCCGAGCTGCGACTGCGCCGGGCGCCCGGCGGCTGGGTCCGCGCGCGCCTCGAGATCGAGCCCCACTTCACCCACCACGGCGCGCCGATCGTCCTGACGACCGACGGGCGCCTCGACCCCGCCCACAACCCGGAGCACACCGATGGCGACCACCCCGACGAACCTCCGCGCTCGCGCGGCTGAGGAGGCGCGGCCCCTCCTCGCGCCGCCCCGCGACGGCCCCTCAACGCGCCCTCCTGTCGACGACCCCCGCTACGTCCGCCTGCGCGAGGAGATCGATCGGCCGCAGAGCGTCGACGGCGGCGTGACCGACTGGGCCGAGGTCGCGTCGCTCGGCCGCGCGCTCCTCTCGGAGGGCCTCGGCGACCTGCTCATCGCCGCGTACACCGCCCGCGCCGCCCAGCGCTCCGCGGGGATCGCCGGCACAGCATTCGCCCTCGCGCTCCTCGGCGGGCGCCTGCCGATCGAGTGCGAGGGGGCCTCGCCTCGGCGCCGCCGAGCCCTCGCCAGCGCGCTGCGCTGGTGGACCCGCGGCGCGGAGGCGCCGCTCCAGCGAGCGTTCGAGGCTCAGCGGGCGACGGTCGCCACCTCAGACCTCGAGGAGCTCCGCGCGCAGCTCGACGAGGTCGCGGCGCGCACACGGACGCTCCTCGGCGAGCAAGCGCCGGCGTTCGGCGAGCTTCGCCGCGAGATCGACCGCGCCCTCGCACACGCGACAGGCGCGGCCGATCACCCAACTTCGGAGAGTCCCCCGGACTCGACACAACCCGACCCCGCTGCCACGAGCGACACCGCCGAGCCCGTGCCCCCTGCACAGGACAGCCCGA
>JAGQIT010000034.1 GCA_020431135.1 Myxococcales bacterium
GCGGTCGACGTGAGCCCCGCGAGGGCGACGTCGAGGGCCTCGCGCGGCGGACGATCCGAGGCGCCGGCGATCTTCGTCAGCGAGGCGTCGGTGCCGGCGACCGTGAAGCCGGCCTCCTTGAGGTCGGCGGCGAGCTCGTCCGGCGTCGCCTGGAGCACCGGCGCGAGCTGGTCGAGGGGCGCGCTGAGGAGCGCCTGCTGGAGCAGGCGCTGCGCGGCCTTGCCACCCTTGCCGCCTGGGCCCGCGTCGCCGCTGAGCTGCGGGACGACGAAGGCGGCGGCGGTCACCAGCGCGAGGGCGGCGAAGACCCACTGCGGCGGCCTGCGCAGGGTCGCGACCATCGCCTTCCAATTGCCCGCGATGTGGAGCGCGGCGCCGACGACCATCGCCAGGCCGATCCACTCGTGGAGCTGCTTGAAGAGGCGCTCGCCGAGGTGGAAGAAGAGAAGCACGCCGGTGAGCGCCGTGATCACGAAGGCGGCGGCGACCATCGGCGTGCCGAGGCGGAGGAGCTTGCGGAGCGGGGTGCGGGCCATGGAGGTGCCCTGAGCGTCGGCGCGTCGCCTCAAGTCGGCGCGTCGGCGACGTAAGGCCGGCGTAAACCCGCGCGACGGCAGACGGCCCGCGAACGCCGGCCCCTGAGTTGCCAAGGGCCGCCCGGGAGGGGTACCAAAGGCGTGTGGTGGAGGCTCTGTGGAGACGGCGCGCGACCTCGAGGAGCGCCTGGGCGCGATGAGCCTGAGCCGCGACGGCGGGATCGACGAGCTTCGCGTCGCCGGCCTCACCCTCCGCGGGGTCGCCCGCGGCGGCGTCGAGACCTGCCTGATGGTCCCTGAGCTCGGCCTGATGTTCGACGTCGGCATGGTCGTCCCCGGCTGCCACAGCTACCGCGAGCTCCTCGTCTCGCACGGCCACGCCGATCACCTCGGCGGCATCGCCTACCTCCTCTCGCAGCGCCAGCTCATGCGCCTGCCGCCGCCGATCGTCCACGTCCCCGAGGAGATCGTCGCGCCGCTGCGGGTGATCATCGACGCCTGGGGGGTGATCGAGGGCCTCAAGCTCGCCGTCGATCTCCGCGGCCACGCGCCGGGCGATCGGGTCGAGCTCGGGCGCGGCCTCGTCGGCCTCGCGCGCCGGTCGTCGCACCGCGTGCCGTCGCTCGCCTGGGCGATCGAGCGCGAGACCCGGCGCCTCAAGGACGAGCTGCGCGGCGAGCCGGCCGCGGCGATCGCCGATCTTCGCCGCCGCGGCGTCGAGGTCACCAGCGCGCACCGTGAGGTGGTGCTCTGCGTCACCGGCGACACCCAGATCGAGCTGCTCCTCGGCGATCCCGTCGTCGCCGGCGCGAAGGTTCTCGTCCACGAGGTCACGAGCTGGGATCAGCGCCGGGATCTTGCGGCGACCCGCCGCTGGGGCCATACCCACCTCGACGAGATGGTCGAGCACGTCGAGCGATTCACGGGAGAGGCGCTGGTGCTCGTCCACCGCTCGCTCCGACACAGCCGCGAGGACGCCGAGCGGCTGGT
>JAGQIT010000035.1:0-1878 GCA_020431135.1 Myxococcales bacterium
GCCGCGAGGACGCCGAGCGGCTGGTCCGCGAGCGCTTCCCGCCGTCGGCTCAGGAGCGGATCCATGTCTTCGGGCGCTGACGCGGGCGGGCCCGCGGGCGACGCGAACGGGGCGAGCGAGGCGGCCGCGGACGTCCTGATCCTCGGCGCGAGCTTCACCGGGATCGAGCTCCTCTACCAGCTCCGTCGGCGCCCGGAGGGCCGCGCCCTCCAGGTGACGATCGTCGATCGCCACCGCCGCCACGGCTACCTGCCCCTCGTCCACGAGCGCCTCTGCGGCCGCCTGGGGCCCGGCGAGAGCGAGCTCGACACGGCCGCGGCGATCGACCGCGACGCCGACGCGCGCTTCATCGAAGGGGAGATCGTCGGCCTCGATCCCGAGGCTAAGGAGGTCAGCCTCGCCGACGGTCGCCGCCTCCGCGGGCGCTTCGTCGTCGTCGCCCTCGGGTCGATCCTCGAGCCGCCCGCGGCGATCGCCGGGCGCGAGGCCCTGGCGATCTACAAGCTGGCCGACGAGCAGCGGGCGGCGGCGGGCGAGCTCGACGCGCTCCTGCGCGGCGACGGCGACGGCGACGCGCCGGTCCTCACCGTCATCGGCGGCGGCATCAGTGGGGTCGAGCTCGCCGGCGAACTCGCCCACCTGGCGAAGACGCGACCCGAGGGCTGGCGGGCGCCGAGGGTCGTCCTCGTCCACGGCGGCGAGCGCCTCCTGCCGACCTTCGCCGCCCGCGTCGCCGCGCGGACGCGCCGCTACCTCGAGGCGCAGGGCGTCGAGCTCCGCCTCGGGGCGCGCGTCGTCGCGGCCGAGGAGGGGCGCGTGCGCGTGCGCGGCCGCGACGGCGAGGAGGTCTGGCTGCGCTCCGATCGCTCCTACTGGTCCGGGGGGATCCGGCCGGCGCCCGTGCTCGACGCGCTCGGCCTCCCGCGGACTGCCGCCGGCTGGCTCGAGGTCGGCCCGACGCTGCAGTGCTTCCCCACCGCGCGACCTTCCCTTCCGGACATCTTCGCTGGCGGCGACGCGGCGCGGATCGTCGGCGCCGACGGCGAGTGGCCGACGATGCAGCGGGCGATCGAGTGCCTGTGGCAGGCCGACGTGCTCGCCCGCAACATCCTCGCGCTCGCGGCGGAGCCCGCCGGCTACCCGAGCGGCGTGCCGCCGCTCGAGCCCCACCGGCTGCGCCGCGACTTCTTCCACGGGATCAGCCTCGGCGGGCGCTCGCTCGTCGTCTACGGCCCGCTGATGCTCGACGTCGCCGGCCTCAACACGTGGTTTCGCCGCTTCCTGATGCGCAGCTACTTCCGCCGCTACACCGGCTGAGGCGGCCTGTCCGGGGGGCGGCGGCGCGCGGAGATCGGCGAGGCCGCGGGGGCTGGGGCGGCCGGCGGTCCGGCGGCTGACCGTTCGATGGATATTAACCTTTGGACAGGTTACGCGCGGCGCGGCGCGGCGCGCCGGCGCCCGTCGACGACGGAACTCCGCGCAGGGGGCATCGAGCCCCGGCCTCGCGCGCTGTCGCCGTGGAGCCGTCCAGAACGCCTGACAGTGGTTGGATGTGGGTGTGCGGCCTGGGGGCTTTTACACCCGAAGAGGTCGTCATATGGACCCTGATCGGCGATCATCGTCAGCATGAAGTGGGATTGGATGCGTAGCGGTGGGTGGATCTTTGGCCTGCTCCTGGCGACGGCGGGCTGCAACGGCGACGACACGTCGAGCGGCTCCGAGGGCGAGAGCGACTCGTCGTCGACCGCCGACAGCGAGAGCGCCTCGAACAGCAACAGCGGCACGGTGACGGCGACCGACTCGACGTCGATGAGCGGCTCGGGCTCGGACAGCAACACGGGGACCGGCAGCGAGAGCGACGCGACGAGCGACACGATG
>JAGQIT010000035.1:1951-5345 GCA_020431135.1 Myxococcales bacterium
CGACGAGCGACGCGACGAGCGACACCGGCGTCATGAGCGACACCAACTCCTCGACCGGCGACATGACGACGATGGGCGTGACCAGCGACTCGTCGACGGGCGGCGACACGACGGGCGGCGACACGACGGGCGGCACGACGGGCGGCGACGACGACAGCGGCATGTGGCTGATCTCGTTCGAGGACACCTCGAGCCCGACCAAGCTCTACAAGATCCACCTCAGCGACGGGCACTCGACCCACCTGTGCGATCTCGACACGAGCGACAACTACAACACCAGCACCTTCGGGCGGAACGGCAACCTCTACGCCGCCAACGCCAACACGAAGAACCTCGAGATCATCGACCCCTGCACCTGTCAGCGGACGATCGTCGGCCCGACCAAGGTCCAGGCGCTGCCGGGGATCACCGCCGACCAGGCGCTCGGCCTCTACGGCCTCGAGACCCAGATCGATCAGCTCGTCGACATCAACACGATGAACGGCAACGCGACGCCGATCGGGCCGCTGGGGATCAACTGGGGGACCGGCGGCCTCACCTGGTCGGATGACCTCGGGGACACCTACGCGATCAACGGGACCGACGACACCCTCTACAAGATCGATCACATGACCGGGAACGCCTCGCTCCTCGTCAAGACCAACTACAACTTCGGCAGCGTCGGCATCGAGTGGCACCCGAAGACCAAGGAGATCTACGCCTGCTCGAACTCGGCGGAGCTCTTCCAGGTCGAGGAGAAGACCGGCAACGTCAACATCATCGGGCCGATGAACCTCGAGAACAACGCGGCCCACTGCGACAACCTCGCGGCGCCCTGGACCCTGGTCCAGTGCGTCGACGACGCGAACTGAGGACGAAGGCCGGCCGGGAGGGTCGGCGCGGGGGCGCCTTGACGGGACGAGACGACGAGCGAGGGCGTGAGAGCGACCGCGGGCTCCTCCAGGCCGCGGTGATCGGCGCCCCCGTCGGCGTCCTCGTCGTCGAGTACGACGGCACCGTCGTCGAGTCGAGCGGCGAGCTCCACCGGCTCTTCGGGATCAGCCGGCGGATCGAGGACCTCGCCGACCTCGACACCGTCCCGCTCGGGCCGATCGGCCGGCTGATCCGCTTCGTCCAGGCCGGCGAGCCGGGGGCGGTCCGCTGCGAGCGCAGGGTGCCGGTCGCCGGCGACCGGCCGATCGCCTTCGTCGACATCGAGGCGTCGGTGATCGAGGGCGACGACGGGCGGCGCGGCGGCGTCGTCATCGTCTACGACACGACCGCGGCGGCGCGGACCGGCGAGGCCCTCGCGCGCAGCGAGGCCAACCTCCGCGAGGCCCAGGCGCTCGCCCAGATCGGCTCGTGGGACTACGACGTGCGCACCGGAGCGCTCGAGTGGTCAGACGAGCTCTACCGGCTCTTTGAGGAGGATCCGCTCGAGTTCGACACCTCCTTTGAGTCGTTCCTGAGCGTCGTCCACCCGGACGATCGCGAGCGGGTCAGCGCCGCCTATGAGCGCTCGCTCGTCGAGCGCACGCCCTACGAGATCAACCACCGCCTCCTCGTCCGCAGCGGCAAGGTCAAGCACGTGCGCGAGCGCGGGCGCAACTACTACGCCGCCGACGGCACGCCGCTGCGGACGCTCGGCACGGTCCAGGACGTGACGTCGCTCTACGAGGCGGAGAGCGCCCTGCAGCGGCTCAACCGCGAACTCGAGGCGCGGGTCGAGGAGCGCACGCGGAAGATCCGCGAGCAGGCGGCGCTCATCGACCAGATCGACGACGCGCTCGTCGTCGCCAACGCGGACGGGGCGATCCGCTGGTGGAACCGCGGCGCCGCGCGGATCTTCGGCTTCACGGCGGCGGAGGTCGCGGGGCGCTCCCTCGAGGCGCTGTCCGCCGACGGTGAGGCGCTCGTCGAGCGTTGGCGGCGCGGCGAGGGGCGCGAGGGCGAGCTCCGCCTCCAGCGCGCCGACGGCGGGGTCTTCGACGCCTGGGTGTCGCTGTCGGCCCTGAGCGAGGGGGGCGGCGCGCTGGCGGGGATCGTCGCGGTGATCATCGACATCACCGAGCGGAAGCGGGTGGAGCGCGAGCTCCGGCGCACCCGCGACCTCGCCGAGCGGGCGAGCCGGGCGAAGTCGGAGTTCCTCTCGAGCATCAGCCACGAGCTGCGCACGCCGCTCCACGCGATCCTCGGCTCGGCCGAGCTCCTCGGCGCCGGCGCGCCCCTGAGCGCCCGGCAGCGCGAGCGGGTCGACGACATCAGCCGCGCCGGCGAGTACCTCCTCGAGGTCGTCGACAACGTCCTCGACCTCGTGCTCATCGAGTCGGGGTCGATGACGGTCGTCGAGGAGCCGATCAACGTCCGCGCGCTCCTCGAGGGGTGCGCGGCCGGGCTCGCCGGGCTCGCCGCGCACCACGGCGTCGCGATCCACCTCGACATCGACGACGGCTGCCTCTTGGTGAAGGCCGACCGGCGGCGCGTCGAGCAGGTCGTCTACAACCTGCTGTCGAACGCGATCAAGTTCAACGAGGCCGGGGGGCGCGTGGTCGTCCGGGCCCGCCGCGACCGCAGCTGCTGGGTGCGGGTCGAGGTCGAGGACACGGGCGCCGGGATCGCGGCGTCGCGCCTGCGCGAGCTCTTCACCGCGTTTAACCGCCTCGGCCGCGAGGGCGGGACGATCGCCGGCTCGGGGATCGGCCTCGTCCTGGCGAAGCGCCTCCTCGAGCTGATGGGCGGGACGATCAGCGCGAGCAGCGAGGTCGGGGTCGGCAGCACCTTCACCGTCCGCCTGCCGCAGGTCACGCCGCTGGCGCTCCCCGAGGAGATGATGATCCACGCCCTCTCGCGCGGCGGGCCGAGGGGGGACGACGTGCCCTTCACGCTCCTCTACGTCGACGACTTCGCGGCCAACGTCCAGATGATGGAGAGCCTGCTCGCCGGGCTGTCGGCGAGCCGCCTGCTCGCCGCGTCGACGATCGACGAGGCGATGGCGCTCGCCGCCAACGAGCGCCCGGACGCGGTCTTCCTCGATCCCTGCGCCCTCGGCGGGCGGGCGGCGACCTTCGTGAGCAAGCTGCGCGTGGCGACGCAGTCCGAGCGGATCCCGATCTACAGCCTCTGCGGGCGCGGCGACGGCGGCAGCTGCCTGAGCTCGTGCGGGCCGGTGACAGGGGAGCTGCGCAAGCCGCTCGACGTCGCCGACTTCCACCGCCTCCTGGGGGAGCTTGTCCGCCGCAAGTCGGGAAGCTAGGAGGCTGTCCGCGCTGGAGCGGACAGGAAACCTGTCTTATTGGGCAGGTAGTCGCGCTGCTGCGCGCTACTCGAAGACGACGCTCAGCGGGCGGACCGTGGCGACGGCGTCGCTGAGGCAGATGAGCGGCGTCGAGGTCGCCGCGAGGTCGCCGACGGCGAG
>JAGQIT010000451.1 GCA_020431135.1 Myxococcales bacterium
CGAGCTCCGCGAGGCCCTCGCCGCGCTGCCGGCCGACGCCAGCGCGGCGGCGCTCCGCGATCGGATCCGCGAGGTCGCCGAGGCCCACACCGAGCGCGAGCTCCAGAGCTGCCTGGCGATGGCCGCCCACGGCGCAGCGCTGATGCCCGAGGCCGGCGGCGTCCTCACCCACTGCAACACCGGCGCCCTCGCTACCGCCGGCGTCGGCACGGCCCTCGGCGTCATCCGCCGGGCCTGCGCCGACGGCAAGCGCCTGCTGATCTTCGCCGACGAGACCCGGCCGGTCCTCCAGGGCGCCCGCCTCACCGCGTGGGAGCTCCACCGCGACGGCATCCCCGTCGAGGTCATCGCCGACAACATGGCCGGCTTCCTGATGGCCCGCGGCGAGATCAAGGCGGCGATCGTCGGCGCCGATCGGATCGCCCGCAACGGCGACGTCGCCAACAAGATCGGCACCTACTCGGTCGCCGTCCTCTGCCGCCACCACGGGATCCCCTTCTACGTCGCCGCGCCGTGGACGACGATCGACGCCAGCCTCCCGGACGGCGCCGCGATCCCGATCGAGGAGCGCGACCACCTCGAGATCCACGTCCACGGCAACCGGCGGATGACGCCGATCGGCGTCGGCGCCCGCAACCCCGCCTTCGACGTCACGCCCTCGAGCCTCGTCGACCGCTACGTCACCGAGCGCGGCCTCTTCACCGCCGAGGAGCTGCGCGCGGCCTTGGCCGCCGAGTAGCCGAGCTCTCAGGCTGCGCCATCGGGTGCGCGACGGAGGCCGCGCGAACCGACGCGCCGCGCCGCGCTGGCCGAGCTATCATCCTCGCGTGGCTCGGCCGCTCGCCCTGGTCGCCCTCGCGGCCCCGCTCCTCGGCTGCCCGACCGTCGGCGACGGCGACGAGGCCAGCGCCTCGCGGACGATCACCGAGGCGATCCGCGCCCTCGAGGTCTTCGACGCCCTCGAGGTCACCGTCACCGTCGACCCGAGCGCCGCCGAGGGCGCGACGATCGACCTCACCGGCGACGCCAACCTCCTCGACCTCGTGGTCAGCGAGCTCCACTCCGGCGACGTCCTCAGCCTCGGCATGTGGGCGACCGTCGAGACCGAGCCGACCCTGCCGATGCGCGCGGAGCTGGTCACCCCGGCGCTCGAGCGCGTCTTCGTCGGCGGCACCGCGGGGGTGGTCGTCGACGGCCTCGCGGGCGACGCCCTCGAGCTGCGCGCCCGCGATCAGAGCGCCCTCAACGCGTCCGTGACGACCCCCGCGCTAGGCGTCGACGTCGACCACAAGGCGACCGTCCGCGCGACCGGCGAGGCGACCGTCCTCGAGGTGCTCACCGCCGGCAACGCCGACGTCGACGCCAGCGAGCTCACGGTCGTCGACGCCGAGATCCACCACGCGAGCGCCGGCGAGCTCCGCCTGTGCGCCAGCCGGGCGCTGCGCGGCGAGCTCAGCGGCGACGGCACGCTCGTCCTCCTGTGCGCGCCGACCGAGATCGACGTCGACGTCACCGGCGACGGCGCGATCGAGGGGCCCTAGCGGTCGATCGACCTCTGCCACGGCCTCCTCGCGCAAAGCAAAGTCCGCGCACCCCTTCCCATCGGCCCCGCGGCATCCTGTCGAAGCTCTCGATCGGTGCGTACCGCGTGAGGTCCAGCGAGCCGGTCGACTTCTGCCTCGCGCGTAGCAGAGGTCTGCGCCCGCTCAGCTTCGTCGACCCAGCGGCGTCCAGTCGGAGCGCGCTAGCCCGACGTACCGCGTACGAGCGCACGGACGTCGAGAACCTACGCCCCCGCCGCCCTTGTCTGCCAACGCAGCCCCCGCCTATGCTCCCCCGCGAACGCGCGGCTCAGCCCCCGCGCGGAGGAGCCAGCGATGCGCGTCATGGAAGTCCGAGAGCCCGGTGCCCCCTTCGTCCCCGCCGAGCGCGAGATCCCCGAGCCCGGCCCCGGCCAGGTCCGGATCAAGGTCGCCGCCTGCGGCATCTGCCACAGCGACGCCTTCATCAAGTCCGGCGGCTTCCCCGGCCTCCAGCTCCCGCGGGTCCCCGGGCACGAGGTCTCCGGGACGATCGACGCGGTCGGCGACGGCGTGTCGCTGTGGAAGGTCGGCGATCGCGTCGGCGTCGGCTGGCACGGCGGCCACTGCTTCCAGTGCGAGTCCTGCCGCCGCGGCCACTTCATCAACTGCGTCAACGGCAAGATCACCGGCGTCAGCCACGACGGCGGCTACGGCGAGTACATGCTCTCGCCGTGGGAGGCCGTCGCGCGGATGCCCGACGACCTCGACTTCGTCGACGCCGGCCCGCTCCTGTGCGCCGGGATCACCACCTACAACGCGCTGCGCAACAGCGGCGCGCGGGCGGGCGACACCGTCGCGATCCAGGGGATCGGCGGCCTCGGGCACCTCGCGGTCCAATACGCCCGGCAGATGGGCTTTCGCACCGTCGCCCTCTCGCGCGGCGCCGACAAGGAGGCGCTCGCCAAGGAGCTCGGCGCCCACATCTACATCGACACGAAGACCCAGGACGCGGCGGCGGCCCTGCAGGCGCTCGGCGGCGCCGACGTCATCCTCTGCACGGCCCCCAACACCCAGGCGATCGAGTCGGTGCTCGGCGGGCTCGCGCGGCGCGGCAAGCTGATGCTCGTGGCCGCCCCCCAGGGCGCGATCCAGGTCCACCCGCTCGCGATGCTCTCGGGCAAGATGATCCACGGCTGGCCGAGCGGGAGCCCCATCGACTCCGAGGACACCATGGACTTCAGCGTGCTCACCGGGGTCCGCCCGCACGTCGAGGTGTTCCCGCTCGAGCAGGCCAACGAGGCGTTCCAGGTGATGATGGAGAACCGCGCTCGCTTCCGCGTGGTCCTCACCCCGGGCGGTTAACCTGGTTTTTCAGACAGGAATCCAGGGTAGCCCCCGGTAGGCACAGGTCGGACCGAATTCGCGACGCTTGCGGACCCGGGCGAGCGCGGTGCTATGGTGCGGGGATGCGCGTCGGCCCTCGCCTGCTCTCCCTGCTCTCCCTCGGCCTCGCCGTCGCGGCCTGCGGCGACGACGAGGTCACGACCACCGCGACCACCACCGGCGGCGAGGTCGAGACCACCGCGGGCCCGACCGACGCCACCGAGGGCGAGACCACCGCGGGCGAGACCACGGGCACGGGGCTGTGCGAGGCCGACGCCCACTGCGACGACGGCAACGCCTGCAC
>JAGQIT010000452.1 GCA_020431135.1 Myxococcales bacterium
CCCCGAGGGCGGCGACCATCACCGTGAGGATCGAGATCGTCCGCCGCTGCGACGCCGCCGACTCCTCGGCCCGCTGCGCCCGCTCGCGCTCGATGCTCGCCATCAGCCGCTGCTCCTCGCCGCGGCGCTTCTCCTCGGAGAGCGACGCCCGGCTCGACTCCTCGAGGCGCATCGCCTCGGCGGTGCGGTGGCGATCCTCGGCCTCGGTGCGGGCGAGCGAGACGCAGGCGAGGAGGAACTCGTGCTCGGCGTTGGTCAGGTCGGCGCGGCCCCGGGCCCAGCGCAGCGAGTCCTCGAGGGCGGCGCCGCGGAGCAGCCAGTCGTCGATCTTGCCCGCCGCCAGCCAGCGCTCGACCGACTCGGCGAGGCGGTGCTCCTTCTCCTTGCTCTTGAGCCAGCCGAGGTCGTAGACCTCGGCGAAGATCAGGTTGCGCGGGCGCAGGTAGGTGTGCTCGCCCTCATCGGCGTCGGCGGCGATGCCCATCAGGCGCAGCTCGGCCTGGATCGGCGAGTTGGGCTCGGCGAGCACGTCCTCGCCGGCGAGGAGCTTGCGGTAGATGTGGAGCATCTGCCGCATGCGCACCCGCGAGTCGCACATGTCGAGGCGCTTCTCGACGTAGGCGAGGGTCGCGTCGCCGGACTTGCCGCTGCGCAGGAAGAGGTGGTAGGCGGTCTCGTCGACCGCCTCGCCCTCGAGCTTGCCGTGCAGCGACCCCTGGCGGGCGATCTCCTCGAGGATCCGCTGCGTCATGTAGGGGTGCCCGGAGGTCCACTGGAAGACCGCCGAGAGCAGCGCGTCGCTGTCGCAGCCGAGGTGGGTCAGGCCCGGCGCGAAGGCGTCGATCTCCTGGCGCGTGAAGTCGGCGAGGCGGATCCCGTGGCCGATGTTGAAGGGCGTGCGGACCGGGTTCTGGATCAGGTCGGTCGGCGCGGCGACGCCGAGGAGGCAGAAGCTCAGGCGGCGGTAGGCCGGGTCCTCGGCGCGGAGGTTGTAGGCCGAGCGGATCGACGCGAAGAAGTCGTCGGTCGTGAACGAGAGCGCGAGCACCGAGTCGACCTCGTCGATGAAGACGACGACCGGCTCGTCCGACGAGTCGAGGAGCTCGTTGCGGATGAAGCGGTACCAGCGGTGGACCGGCGTCAGGTGCTCGTGCTGCGTCCAGAAGAGCTCGGGGTTCGGGAGCTCGAGCTCCTCGGCGATCTCGTAGGCGATCGAGAAGTACCACTCGTCGATCGTCACCGAGCTCGAGCCGATGCCGGAGAAGTCGATGCTGACGCAGCGGATCCCCTGCTGCTCGAGCTTCTTGGCCGCGCGCAGGCGCAGGCTCGACTTGCCGATCTGGCGCGGCGCGAGGACGTAGCAGAACTCGCCGTCGGCGAGGGTCTCGACGACCTCAGCGTCGGCCCGCCGCTCGATGTAGAGGCGGCCGACGGGGATCGCCCCGCCGATCTGGAAGAGATGGGTCCGCGTGCTCATAGCCGCAGGCGCTCGTAGAGACGATAGCGCAGGCGGAAGAGGCCGGTCTTCTCCTCGACCGCGAGACCGGCGCTCTCGAGGCGGTGGGAGATCTGCGGATCGAGCTCGGCGAGCGACTCAGACCGCAGCGAGCGGAGCCCCTGGAGGAGCTCCGGCTGGTTGTGCAGGCGCCGCGAGTAGCGGGCGAGGAAGTCGTCGAAGAGCGAGGTGCTCTCGTCGATCAGCGAGTGGGCGGCGACGCCGCCCGCGAGCGCGGCGCGGTGCATCACGTGACGCACGAGGTAGGGGTGGCCGCCGATCAGGTCGTCGAGCTCCTGGAAGTCGTTGTCCCTCCACTGGAGCCCGTACTTCGCCGCGAGCTCGCGGACCTGGGCGCGGCCGAGGTCGCCGAGGACGATCGGCGGCGTCAGGTTGAAGGGCGACTGCGTCGGCCGATCGATGAGCATCGTCGGCGTCGTCGAGATCCCGAGGATCAGGCGCAGCTTCGACAGGCGCTTGTCCTGGGCCCAGGCGCGCAGCATGCCGAAGCAGTCGTCCTTGAAGGGCAGGCCCCAGACCGCGTCGACGCGGTCGATCGCCATGATCAGGCGGGTGTCGGCGAGCGGCAGGATGTGCTCGCGCATCACCCGGCCGAGGCGGACGTTGACGCTGCCGCGCGAGCCCCAGTGCTTGTCGACCCACGACTCGTCGCCGCCGATCGACGCGACGACCTGGTAGGCGAGCTCGAGGATGAAGCTCGAGTAGTCGCGGCGCGACTCGTAGTCGAAGGTGTCGAGGTTGATGAAGACGATCTTCGCCTTGGCGCCGTCCTGGCCGACGACGCAGTCGATGAGGTACTGCGTCGTCCAGGTCTTGCCGAACTTCTCCGGCCCCCAGAGCACGACGGGCGCGCCCGGCTGGTCGAGGTAGTTGAGCGCGGTCTGCTCCTCCTCGGCGCGGTGGATGTGCCAGCGCAGGTCGTAGGGGGCGCCGGGCGGCTGGATCCGGGAGGTGATCGACGTCAGGCTGTCGCCGGGGGAGATGACCGCGCCCGGGTTCGGCGGCGCGACCTCGGCGGAGGTGTGGACGCTCGTGAGGCCGATCGGCGTCGTCGGCCGCGGTCGGCGGCGGCGCGGCGCCGGCTTGCGCTGGAGCTGGAGGGCCT
>JAGQIT010000453.1 GCA_020431135.1 Myxococcales bacterium
AGACCATCGGCGACGCCGTGATGGCGGCTTTCGCCGAGCCGGCCAATGCCGCCCGGGCCGCCCTCGCCATCCAGTCGCGTGTCGCCGAATTCAACGCCGCGCACGCGGCCAACGCCATCACCATCAAGCTCGGCCTGCATCGCGGCGAATGCATCGCCGTGACCACGGCCGGCACGCTCGACTATTTCGGCGCCGCCGTGAACCTCGCGGCCCGCCTCCAGGCGTCGGCGACGATCGGCCACCTCCTCACGCTCCCCGACTGCGTCGGCGCGGCGGAGGGGGTCGCGAGCCGCCGCGCTCGCAGGGTCTCTGCCAAAGGCGTCGGCGAGATCACAACGATCGAGCTCGCGCCCGCCTTTCCGCAGCGCTAGGTGCAGAGGTCGGCGCGGCCCCTCGCGCGGCCGTCGGCGTCGACGACGGTCGCGGCGAGACGCCGCTGCGCTCGTTCGCCTGCAGGTTTCGACGGGATCCCGAGCGACGCCAAAGAGACGTCGCGCCCACCTCTCCCACGACCTCCCATCCCTCCTTGCGTTCAGTGGTCGGGCGCCCCCATGCGCGCGGGCTCCTGCGCCCGTGCACATGCAAGAATCCGTGTTTCGGCCGATTGCGCGATCTCGCCCCTCTTTGCTAGCGTGCTCGTAAATGCGCATCCCCGTCGCACGCTGCTCCCTCGCGCTCGCCACCGCGCTGGCGATCGCGGGCTGCTACGACGACGGCCCCTTCAACGCCCTGCAGCGCGGCGACGACGAGCCCGCGGCGACGACGTCGACGACCGGCGGCGACGCCACGACCTCCGGCGACGCGAGCGTCGGCAGCGACGGCGGCGCGGACACCAGCGCGTCGGCCGGGCCCTTCGATCTCGGGATCGACCCCTCGCCGCTCGACGCCCCGCCGACGATCGAGAGCTTCACGATCTCCCCCGGCAAGCTCACCCAGGCCGGGGCGATCACCTTCCACCTCGAGGCCTCGAGCGACGCCGTCGAGGTCGAGCTCGTGCGCCAGACCTCGCTCGCCGGCGACGGCGAGACGATCGCCCTCGTCGCGCCCGACGACTTCCCGCGCGAGCACGTGATCGCCTCGATGCGCGAGAACGGGGCGCACACCTACTGGGCGATCGTCCGCGACGCCAGCGGCCTCGAGGCCCGGGCGAGCGCCGGCGTCACGGTCGAGGTCCCCGACATCGGCAAGGAGGTCTGGAGCTGGGAGGGCGAGCAGCCGTCCACCGAGGTCTTCGGCGTCGCGCCCCTCGACGACGGCGCGGTCGTCGTCGGCCACGTCTTCACCCCGGACGGGCCGCGCCCGCGGGTCACGGGGATCAACAGCGCCGGCGGCATCGCCTGGGAGGACGAGCCGGTCGACGCCTTCGGCTACGCGTCCGCGGTCGTCGTCCGCCCCGGCGAGGACATCATCGTCATCGGCAACCGCTACAAGGGCGTCGGCCTCAAGCAGGCGATGTGGATGCGCCGCTACACCCTGGACGGCGAGCGCGTCGACGGCTGGGGCGACGACGGCCTCACGGGCGAGCGCGCCCTCGGGATCGGCCTCGACGACGCCGGCGGGATCGTCGTCACCGGCGACTACCTGAGCTCGTCGGCGATCAAGCGCGACCTCAAGGTCTGGGCCTACGACAGCGCCGGCATGAGCCGCTGGTCCGAGATCTGGGCCCGCGACAACTACAACCCGAACTCCGAGAGCGACGAGCAGGGCTACGCCGTCGTCGCCAAGCCCGGCGGCTCGATGATCATCGCCGGCCGGACCTCGACCTTCGTCGAGAACGAGCAGATCGACACGGTGTACCACCGCGCGCTCGTCATCGAGGTCAGCGAGATCGGCTTCTTCGGCGAGATGTGGATCAACGAGGACGACTTCGAATCGGAGCTCCACGCGATCGCCTGGATCGACGGCGACGTCGTCGTCGGCGGGCGGGCGGTGGCTGGCCCCGGGGACCCGCCGCAGGGGGTCGTCTGGCGCCTCCAGCCCGACCTCGAGATCGCCCGCTGGCGCGAGGCCGTCACCCTCGCGACGGCCGACGCCGCCGTCGAGGGCGTCGGCCTCACCCACTACGGTGAGGTGATCGCGGCGGCGACGACGGGCGGCCAGCTCCACGCCGTCCGCCTGACCGGCGACGGCGAGGTCTCGTGGCAGACCGCCCTGACGAACGACGGCGGCCCCGACAAGGTCGGCGCCCTCGCCCTCGACCCCCACGGCTACATCCACGTCGCCGGGCGCGTGACGATCGCCGGCGAGCTCTTCGCCTACGCGCGCAAGATGACCCCTTAGCCAGGCGCGCTAGCGCGGGGCGTCGCAGTAGGCGGCGACCTCGTCGACAGCGTCGACAAAGGGCTCGACGAGGTCCTCCGCGCAGACGCCGATGAGGTGGTGGTTGTCGAAGTACTTCGCGAACTCGTACATGGCGCTGCCGCGGTGCGGCTCGGCGCAGTAGCCAGGGACGTAGACCTCGTTGACGTAGGAGATCACCGACACCGCGCCCTGCTCGCCGCCCTTGGCGTCGAGGACGACACCTGACCACGACAGCGGGTTGTAGGGGCCGCCGCCGCCGCCCGCGGTGAACGAGACGATGAGGAGATGCGCGTCCTCGCGGAGGAAGCCCTCGTTGCAGCCGCCGGGGAGGTTGAGCTTGTCGCTCACCGCCTGGGCGATGTCCCAGCCGATCCCGTCGAAGCTGCCGGTGGTCCCGGTCGTCGCCGCGCACAGGAACGTCGCCGCGAAGTCGGGCTCCTCACGCGTGAAGAAGCGGCGGTCGCCGACGAAGTCGCAGGGGGCGTTGGTCGCCAACTTGCCGGCCGGAAAGATGACCCCCGCGCCGCCCGCAGACTCGCACTCGGGGAGCTCCTCGAACTCGTGGACGACGTCGCAGGGGTAGTTCGGCTCGCTGATCGGCAGGCAGCCGTCGGTGAGCGAGCACTGGTCGATCGAGCACGACTTCGACCCCCAGCGGTCGCTGCCGTCGACGACGAGGACGTGGAGATCGTAGGCGGCGAAGGCCTCGTCGAGGGCCGCGATCATCGCGGGGAGGGCGTCAGCGATCGGCGGGTAGACCTCGTCGTGGAAGAAGTACATGCGGGCGACGGCGAAGACGACGTCGAGCTTGCTGTTGCAGATCGTCCCGGACTCGCCGAGGTCCGGGACGCCGACGTCGAGCGCCGGCCCGCCGCCGGTGCTTGCGACCGACGCCGCGGAGGTCCCGCTGCTGTCGTCGCCGGTCGTCGTGCCGACGCTCGCGGCGTCACCTGCGGTGCTCGTCGCCGCCGTCCCTGTCGTCGTCGTCGTCGCGCCGCCGCTCTCACCGGCCCCGAGGATCATCCTCGCCGGCGCGGGCGACCCGCAGGCGAGCGGCGCGAGGGCCAGTACGAGCGCGCCGACTGTCGACAGTTTGGCCGCGTATATGGACATGCGCGAAATCGTACATCGCGAACGGAGCGGGCCGCCATCGCTGGAATTCGCGATAATTCACGCGACGACCGCCGCTGACCCGAATCAGCGTACGTCGATTTCACGAGCGCAGGCGAGGCGCGCTGGTCCGGACAGGCTCCTAGCCGTCGACCGGCGACCAGGCGTCGTACTTCGCCGCCGGCGCGGGGCCGGCGAAGACCTGGAGCGCGACGAGGCGGGCGTCGCCGTTTTGATAGGAGACCTTGGCGTTCGCCGGCATGTAGACGGCCGTGCCGGGGGCGATCGTGTAGGCCTGATCGTCGATCATCAGCTCGCCGCTGCCCTCGAGGACGTAGAGGTACTCCTCCGTCGCGTCGCGGTGCTCCGGGACCGCGCCGCCGCCCGCGAGCTCGAGGCGAGCGAGGAAGGCGTTGTCGCCGCGCGCGAAGATAAAGACGTCGCCCTTGCCGTTGGGCGCCTGGCGGTGCTCGGCGGCGTCCTCGGCGACGACGAGCCGCGGGGCGCTCGCAGCAGCGCTCGTCTCCGTCGGGGTCGCGGTCGCGGCGCTCGGCGTCTCCGACGCGACTGAGGAGACCGCCGCCGAAGAGCAGGCGCCGAGGAGAAAAGCGGTGAAGATTGCGATGCGTGGGCTCATCTCGTCCTCCGCGGCCACGCTATCAGCCCGCGCGAGAAGTCGCCACGACGCCCGCAGCCCGCCCCGTGCTCCGCCTCGACGTCCAGCGCTCAGCAGATCACGGCGCGGAGGTGGTGGACGCGCTCGATCAGCGCGCCCCGCTCGACGCGGTGGATCCACGGCCGGACCCGCGGCTCCCCGCCGTCGCCGCCGCCGCAGTAGCGGGCGATGCTCTCGGCGCAGGCGTCGACTGAGATCCCGAGGAGGTGGAGTTCCTCGAGGAGCTCCTCGATCGTCGGGAAGTCGGGCACCTCCACTCCCTCGCCGCTGCCCGGGGCGCACCAGTACGTCCCCTCCGCGCTGAGGATCACCTGGACGTCGACGCCCGAGACGGCGGCCGCGAGGGCCGAGGCGAGGCCGAAGACCGCGCGCTCGCTCGCCCCCGGACCGGAGACGACGACCAAGGCCAAGCCGTCCTCGTCCACCATACGCATAACGAGGCTAACAACCCCGCCATTTCCCCAAAACACCCGCACTTGCCGGCGGGGAGCGCTGCCCCCAATTCGACCGCGGCGTCGATACGCTCAGCTTGCGCTCGACCTGCGCTCGCTCCTCGTCCACGATCCGACGACCCCCGATGATGACCTACGCCCCCGGTCTAGCCCCCGCTGCACTGCGAGCGCCCCTCGTCGTCGGCGCACTCGCGCTCCTCCTGGCCGCCTGCCGCGGCTCCACGACCCAGGCGCCGGACCTGCCGCGGGGGATCGCGCCGGGCACCGAGGCGCCGATGACGAGCCGCGAGGCGAGCCGCGAGGCCGCGGACCGCGAGGTCGACGTCGGCCCGCCGACGCCGAACGTCCGCCGAGAGGGGGGCATCACCGTCCCGGCGGACTCCTCGGCGGCGGCGAAGAACTGGCAGCCGCGCGAGGAGGAGGGCGACGAGGGCGACGAG
>JAGQIT010000454.1 GCA_020431135.1 Myxococcales bacterium
TCCGGCACCGGCAAGACGGCGCTCGTCCGCGCCTTCCTCGAGGCCCAGCGCGCCGACCCCGACCTCGTCGTCCTGCCGAGCCGCTGCTACGTCCACGAGTCGGTCCCCTACAAGGCGCTCGACGGCGTCGTCGACCGCCTCAGCCGCCTCCTCGTCAGCCTCCCCGAGGAGGAGGCGCGGGTGCTCCTGCCCCGCGACATCAGCTCGCTCGCCCGCCTCTTCCCGGTGATGAGCACCGTCGTCGAGGCGCTGCTCGATCGGCCGCCGCCGACCCGCCAGTCCTTCGACCGCCTCGACATCCGCCGCCGGGCCTTCGCCTCGCTGCGCGACCTCCTCACCCGCCTCGCCGATCGCCGGCCGGTGATCATCTACATCGACGATCTCCAGTGGGCCGACGCCGACTCGGCGATCCTCCTCGAGGAGCTCCTGCGCCCGCCCGAGCCGCCGCCGCTCCTCCTCCTCGCCACCTTCCGCAGCGAGGAGCTCGACAAGAAGCCCTTCCTGCGCGACCTCCTCGCCGCGACCGGGACGCCGACGCGGAAGGCGGTCGCCGTCACGCCGCTGACCGAGCGGCAGATCCGCGACCTCGTCGATCGCCTCCTCAGCGCCGTCCCCGAGGCCAGGGCCTTCGCGCCGACGATCGCCCGCGAGGCCGCCGGCTCGCCCTTCCTCGCCGAGCAGCTCGCGACCTACGTTCTCCAGGGCGACGACGTCGGCGCCACCGGGGTGGGCCTGAGCGAGGTTCTCAACGCCCGGATCGCCCAGCAGCCCGACGGCGCCCGGCCGCTCCTCCGCACCCTCGCCGTCGCCGCGCACCCGCTCCCCTCCAACGTCGCCGCGGCCGCGGCCGGCCTCGCCGGCGACGAGCGGCCGCTGGTCAAGAGCCTCGTCAACGCCCGCCTGCTCCGGCGCAGCGGCGCCGACGAGCACCTCGAGACCTACCACGACCGGATCCGCGAGACCCTCGCCGCCAGCCTCGAGCTCGAGGCGGCCCGACGCACCCACCTCAAGATCGCGGCGGCGATGGAGCGCCACGGCCTCGACGATCCCGAGGCGCTCTTCGGCCACTACCGCGGCGCCGGCGACAAGATCAAGGCCGCCCTCTACGCCGACCGCGCGGCGGCCAAGGCGAGCGACGCCCTCGCCTTCGATCAGGCCGCGCAGTTCTACCAATACGCCCTCGAGCTCACGCCCTCCGACGGCGACCTGCCGGAGGAGAGCGCGACCCACAGCCGCCTGAGCAAGGCCCGCCTCGAGCGCGGCCTCGGCGACGCCCTCGCCAACGCCGGCCGCTGCAAGGAGGCCGCCGCCGCCTACCTCCGCGCCGCCGCCCTCGTCGACGCCCAGCGCGGCCTCGAGCTGCGCCGCGCCGCCGCCGAGCAGCTCCTCAGCAGCGGCCACCTCGACGACGGCCGCCGCGTCCTCGACGACGTCCTCCAGCAGGTCGGGATGCGCCTGCCGCCGACCCCGAAGCGCGCCCTCCTCTCGCTGCTCACGCGCCGGGTCAAGCTGAAGATCCGCGGCTACGGCTACAACGAGCAGCCCGAGGCCAAGGTCGCGCCCGACAAGCTCCACATGATCGACATCTGCTGGGCCGTCTCCACCGGCCTGAGCATGATCGACAACATCCGCGGCGCCGACTTCACGGCCCGCAGCCTCCTCCTCGCCCTCGACGCCGGCGAGCCCGTCCGCGTCGCCAACACCCTGAGCATGGAGGCCGCGTTCCTCGCCAGCGGCGGCGGGGCCAACCAGGAGCAGGCCTTCAAGCTCGCGCAGCAGGCGATCGACATCGCCAAGAGCACCGGAAACCCGGCGCCCCTCGCCCAGGCGACGATGACGGCGGCCGCCGCCTCCTACCTCTGCGGCCAGTGGAAGCGCGCCGCCAACTACGCGACCGAGGCCGACGTCATGCTCCGCGAGCGCTGCCCCGGCGCGATCTGGCAGACCGCCACCGCCGGCCGCTTCCGCTACGGCGCCCTGATGTACCTCGGCGAGATCCGCGAGCTCACGCGCAGCCTCCCCTACACGCTGCGCGACGCCGAGGATCGCGGCAACCTCTACTCCAACGCCGACCTCAAGGCCCGCCTCTTCCTCAACTGGCTCGCCCACGGCGACCCCGCCGGCCACCGCGACGTCCTCGCCGATGTCTTCCGCCGCTGGACCAGCGAGGGCTACCACATCCAGCACTTCAACGCCCTGCGCTCGCTCCTCCACGGCGACCTCTACGAGGGCGAGATCGATCGCGCCGAGCAGCGCTTCGCCGAGCAGCAGGCCTCCCTCGAGGGCTCCATGCTCCTCCGCGTCCAGCTCGTCCGCGGCGAGACGCACCAGCTCAAGGCGATGATCGGCCTCGCCCGCTTCGCCGCCGGCAAGGTCCCCTCCTCGCGCAAGCGCGCCGCCCACAAGGCCATCACCAAGGCGATCAAGGCGCTCGCCGGCGAAGGCGAGCCCTGGTGCCTCGCCCTCGCCGACCTCCTGCGCGCGGGCCAGGCCAAGCAGCAAGGCGACGACGACGGCGCCCGCAACTACCTCCTCCAGTCCATCGCCGACCTCCGCGCCGCCGACATGGCCCTCCACGCCGCCTGCGCCGAGCGAGCCCTCGGCCTCCTCGAAGGCGGCGACAAGGGAGCCGCCCGCGTCGCCGCGGCCGACAGCTGGATGCGCGACCAGGCGATCCAAGACCCCGCCCGGATCACCCAGGCCATGGCCCCCGGGCTCACCGAGCCCGTCTAGCCGACCGCCGCCGTCCAAGCCGCGTAGCATCGCTAGGCACCTCGGTGCGCCGCTGACCTGTCTTTCTGAGCACATCAACGGACGCCGGCCTCCGCATGTCCGCGGTCTTCCACGGCAGAGCCGCTCAGCCTCCGCACGCCCGCTGTCTTCCACCGCGTCGCGGAGCCGTTCAGCCTCCGCACGCCCGCTGTCTTCCACCGCGTCGCGGAGCCGATCACCTCCGCACGCCCGCGGTCTTCCACCGCGTCGCAGCCTCCGCACGCCGACCTCGCTCCCAGCGCACCGCCCTACAACCTCGCGGACGCCGGCTCCTCCCCACGCGGGCAGAACGCGCTCATGGGCGCGGCAGGGGCCCCTCGAAGCGAGTCCCGCAGGTAGGGCTCACCGACGAAGTCGGAGCCCTGCCGAGGACCTGTCTGAGCGCCGAGGGGCCCCTGTCGCGCCCCTCGCCTCAGCCCGCAGCCATCCACCGCTCAGCCCACGAACGACGAACCTGCCCCGAAGAGCACCTCAACCCGCAAACAAGCACCCGCGAGCCCTACTCGCAGACCCCGCACCCGAACATCGTCACCTCCTGCACGCAGAGGTCATCCCACCCCTGATTGCAGCAGAACTCGTCCTGCGCGCACACGCACGCCTCGACCGCATCATCCGCGCACCCCGGCAGCGCGTGCGCCTCGCAGCAGCTGTCCCCGCCGCCGCCGCACACCCCGCAGCCGTAGAGCTCCACCCCATCGACGCACGCCTGGTCCCACTCCGTCTCGCAGCAGAACGAGTCCTCCGCGCACACGCACGCCGTCACCTCGGCGTCCTCGCACATCGGATCCGGGTGGACCTCGCAGCAGGCGTCGCCGCCTCCGCCGCAGCTCCCGCAGCCGAGCAGCTCCACCGCCTCGACGCACGCGTCCGTCCACGGCCCCTCGCAGCACTCCGGCGCCCCCGCGCAGACGCACGCCTCGACGTCCGGCTCGGCGCATCCCGGCGCGTCGTGGGCCGCGCAGCACTCGTCCGGCGGCGGCGGCGGCTCACAGATCCCGCACTCGAGGAACTCCACGAGGCCGGCGCAGATCTCGTCCCAGCCCTCTTCGCAGCAGCCCGGCGCGACGTCGCAGACGCAGGCCTCGATCTCCGCGTCGGCGCAGCCGAGCCCGCCGTGGGCCTCGCAGCACGGGCCCGACTCCTCGCAGATCCCGCAGCCGAGCTCCGTCACCGCCGCGGTGCAGGCCTCGTCCCACATCTCCTCGCAGCAGTAGGGGTTCTCGGCGCAGACGCAGGCCTCGACCGCGTCGTCCTCGCAGCCCGGGGTCCCGTGCGGCAGACAGCAGGGCTCGTCGCCGCCGCCACAGACCCCGCAGCCGAAGATCTCGACCTCGTTCACGCACTGCTCGTCCCACGACTCCTCGCAGCAGTAGGAGTCCTCGGCGCACACGCACTCCGCGACCCCGGCGTCGTCGCAGCTCGGGCTCGCGTGGGCGTCGCAGCA
>JAGQIT010000455.1 GCA_020431135.1 Myxococcales bacterium
GGCGACGACCTCTTCGCCCGCTACGACGTCGACCTCGAGAAGATCGCCAAGAAGAGGACGCCGAAGTCGTGGGCCGGCAAGAGCGCTGGGATCCTCCACCGCCGGGTCGCGGTCCGCGTCCTCCCGAACGGCCTCAGCGAGCGCCTCGATCACCGGATCATCAAGATCCTCGACGACCGCGGGATCCGCTCGCAGGCGATCCAGGCGGTCGCCTACGACCCGGACGAGAGCTACGTCGACATCCGCCGCGCGCGCGTCCGCCGGGCCGACGGGACGATCGCCGAGATCGGCAAGGCGAGCGTCGTCTCGCTGACCGAGGCTGGCTACCGCATGTACTACGACCAGCGGGCGCAGCGGATCGAGCTCAGCGGCCTCCAGGTCGGCGACGTTCTCGAGGTCGCCTTCCTCAAGCGCGACGTCGCCGCGCGCAACAAGTTCGACGACTACTTCGGCGACCTCGTGCCGATCGACGGCGTCGAGCCCCAGGCCTACATCGACGTCGTCTACGAGACCCCCGCGTCGCGCCCGCTCCACTTCAACCACAAGGTGAAGGAGAGCCGGTCGAAGGACGGCAAGACGATCACCTACCGCTACACGGCGAAGGATCGCGCCGGCGTCCGCCCCGAGGCCAACATGCCGGGCTGGACCGAGATCGCCGGCTACCTCCACGTCTCGACCTACGCCGACTGGGACGCCGTCGGCCGCTGGTACTGGGGCCTCGTCAACGAGCAGCTCGCCGTCGACGCGAAGATCAAGGCCGGGGTCCAGGAGGCGCTCAGCCGGGCGCCGAAGGCCGCGAGCGAGGCCGAGAAGGTCGCGGCGATCTACCGCCACGTCATCGAGAGCACGCGCTACGTCGGCCTCGAGTTCGGCATCCACGGCTACAAGCCCTACCGCACGACCGACGTCTACGACCGCCGCTTCGGCGACTGCAAGGACAAGGCGAGCCTCCTCAAGGTGATGCTCGCCGAGGCCGGCGTCGACGCGCAGCTCGTCCTCGTGCGCACCCGCGATCAGGGGACGATCGGCCCGGAGCCGGCGAGCCTCGCCGCCTTCAACCACGCGATCGTCTACGTCCCGAGCCTCGATCTCTACCTCGACGGGACCGCCGAGTTCTCGGGGCCGAATGAGCTCCCCTACGGCGATCAGGGGGCGACGGTGCTCGTCGTCCGCGACGGCGAGGGGGCCGAGCTGCGGACGATCCCCGTGTCCACGGCGGCCGCCAACACGACGCAGACGACGCAGACGATCGCCCTCGCGGCCGACGGCTCGGCGAAGATCGACCAGCGCCTCGAGGTCACCGGCGCGCAGTCGTCGAGCTGGCGCCGGAGCCTGCAGTCGGCCGAGCGCCGGCGCGAGCAGCTCGCCGACGTCTGGGGCCGCACCTACCCCGGCGTCGAGGTCAAGAAGCTCGAGACGCCCGGCATCGACGACGTCCTCGAGCAGGTCAAGATCAGCGCCGCGCTCGCCGTCCCCGAGCTGGCCCAAAAGCAAGGCGACCGCCTGCGCCTGCCGGTCCTCGGCTTCCGCGGCGCGGTCGTCCGCAGCCTCGCGCCGCAGGCCAAGCGCGAGCACGACCTCCTCCTGACCTCGCCGGCGGTCGAGACCCACACGATCGAGCTGCGCCTGCCGCCCGGCCACACCTTCGCCGAGGTCCCGCAGGCCGCGGCCCGCGAGGGCAAGCACGGCCGCTACTCCCTCGAGATCGACGCCAAGGGCGATCGGGCGACGATCCGCTACCTCCTCGAGTACCGGACCAAGCGGATCCCCGCGGCCGAGTACGCCGACTTCCGCGAGTTCCTCCGCGAGATCGACGCGAGCCTCGAGGGCACCTTTGAGATCGTCCGGCGCTAGCCGCAGCCCGCGCGAGAAGAGCACCACGATGTCCGCCCTCGACCGCCTCCGTCGCCGCCTCCGCTCGCTGAGCTTCGGCCTCGCCCTCGGGGTCGTCGCGCCGGTGCTCGTCGCCGGCGCCTGCAAGCCCGCCGAGGCGCCGCGCGGGCCGCTCGACGAGGGCGACGCCGAGGCGAAGATCCGCGCCCTCGAGGCCTACCTCGCCAAGCACCCCGACGACGCGTACGCGCGCCGCGACCTCGCCCACCTCCACTGGATCCACCGCGCCGACGCGTCGGCCGCGATCCCGATCCTCGACGCGCTCGCCGAGGAGGGCGATCCGGTCGCCCAGGCGTCGCGGCTGCAGATCGCCGACGCCCGCCTCGATCGCGCGGTCGCCCGCCGCTGGGCCCAGGCGCTGATCGAGGGGGCGGCCGCGCTGGCGAAGGACGGGGCGGAGGCGGAGGCGAGGGCGAAGGGGAGAACGGGCCGCGACGCCCGCAAGGTAGCCCGCAAGCGCAAGCGCGCCGGTGTCGACGCCGCCGGGCCGATCGACCCAGCGCTCCACTACGCCCTCGCGGAGCTCGCGGCCCGCTACATCGACGAGAACCACGGCGCGCTCGCGGACGACGACGAGAACTTCGTCGCCTTCTTCAAGCGCGTCGATCTCGGGCGCCTGCCGGTCGAGGTCTCGCGCCCGCTCCTGAGCCAGCGCGCGGCGATCGCCCGGCGCCTGGACGAGCCCGACTACCGCGACTACTACGACCGCGAGGGCTGCGTCCGCGCGTGGACGGTCGGCGCCGCGACCGGGACGCACGGGCCGCTCGAGCTGCGCAAGCTCGCCAAGGCGGCGACCTCGGGCGCGGCGATCGACGTCGACCCCGCGGCGATCCTCACCGAGATGTCCTGCGTCGTCCGGGTGTGGAACCCGCGGCCCCACGCCGGCGCCCGCCGGATCGCCACGACCCTTGAGGTCCCCGGCGAGCGCCTGCGCCTCGAGCTCTCCGCCCAGGAGTCGATCCGCGCCTACGTCGACGGGGTCGAGGTCCACCGCAGCGATCGCTACGATCGCTGGCCGGCGCGGCGGGTGCTCCTCGACGTCCCGGTCGCGCCCGGCAGCCACCGCCTCGAGATCGACGTCGCGCTCCCCCGCGACAAGGCCTGGGTGCTCGTGCGGGCGACCGATCACGCGGGGCGGCCGGTGCCGGCGAAGCCCGCGCCCGCGCAGCCCGGGGCGACGCCGGGGCTGACGGGGGACGTGGAGGTCGCGGTCGCCCCCTTCGGCGACGACGCGGCCGGCCTCGACCCGCAGATCTACGGGCCGTGGCACCGCGCCTTCGCGGCCAGCGACGCGCTCGCCGACGGCGACAGCGATCGCGCCGAGCGCTACGCCCGCGCCCTCGAGCGCTTCGGCCCGCGCTTCCCCGAGGCCCACGCGATGATCGCCCTCTTCGAGCGCGAGGATCCGTCGCGCGAGCGCACCGCCTCGGCGGCCCGCGAGCGCCAGGCCCTCGAGGCGGCGCTCGACCTCGATCCGTCCCTCGAGGCAGCCCGCGTCCGCCTCCTCGAGCTCAGCCTCGACCGCGGCGAGATCAGCGAGGTGATCAGCGACCTCCAGGAGCTCGCGGAGGCCCCGAAGGGCCGGCCGGCGCGCCTGGATCACCTCGAGGGCGACCTCCTGCGCTTCCGCGCCTACCTCGCCCGCGGCAGCGAGTCGCTCGCCGAGGCCGCGCTCGCCGAGGCCGCTGAGCGCAACCCGCGGTCGTGCGAGGTCCTCAAGCTCCAGCGCCAGCTCGCGCAGAGCCGCGGCGAGGTCGCCCGCGAGGACGCCCTCGTCGCCGCCGCGGAGCACTGCGCCGGGACGCTGACGATCCAGGCCGGCCTCGCCGAGCGCCGCGGCCAGCACAGGGAGGCGCTGCGCCTCCTCGACAAGGCGCTGGAGCGCAGCCCCGACAACACCGATCTCCTCCAGGGGATCGCCGCGGTGGCGATCGCCGGCGAGGACTACGCCAAGGCCGAGCGCTGCTACGCGCGGCTCCTCGAGCTCAACCCCTACGCGCCGCGCGAGCGGATCAGCGTCGCCGATCTCCTCGGCCGCGCCGGCGAGGCCGAGGCCGCCCGCGACAGCCTGCGCGAGGCGATCGCGCTCGCCCCCTCGACCTCGGCGCTGCACGAGATCGGCGACCACCTCGGGATCGACGACGACCTCGAGTCGCTGCGGGTCGACGGCGCGCCGATCATCGCCGAGTACGCCGCCGCCGAGCGCCCCTACGAGGGCGCCAGCGAGGTCCTCGTCCTCGATCGCTCGGCCGCGCGGCTCTACGCCAACGGCAGCGCCCGGATGCTCGTGCACACGATCGCGGAGGTCCGGACCAAGGAGGCGATCGACAAGTACGGCGAGCTCACGCTCCCCGAGGGCGCCCGCGTCCTCACGCTGCACAGCGTCAAGCCGAGCGGCGAGGTCGTCGAGCCCGAGTCGATCGCCGGCAAGGATGGGCTGAGCCTGCGCGGCCTCGAGATCGGCGACTTCGTCGAGTACGAGATCATCGTCGACGAGGAGCCCCACGGCTACCTGCCGGGCTACGTCGACATCGCGACCTTCCGCTTCCAGTCGTACAACGTGCCCTTCCACGTCTCGGAGCTCGTGGTGATGCACCCGAGCGCGATGCCGATCAAGGTCGAGTCGCGGGGCGCAGCGCCGAAGGGCGTCAGCGAGGTCCGCGGCGACCAGACGATCGTCACCTGGCGGGTGCGCGAGTCGAAGCGCCGCGGCGTCGAGCCGTACTCCCGCGATCCCCTCGACGAGCTGCCCTCCGTCCGCGTCTACACCGAGCTCGACCTCGAGGGCTGGCTCGACGCGCTCGCCCTCCGGGTGATCGGCGCCCAGCGCTCGAACCCCGAGCTGCGTGACCTCGCCCGCACGAAGACCAAGGGCGCGAAGACGGAGAGGGCGAAGCTGCGCAAGCTCTGGAGCTGGGTCCTCGAGAACGTCGAGGAGTCCGGCGACATCAGCATCAGCGCGACCCAGACCCTGTCGGCGCGCAAGGGCAACCGGCTGATGCTCCTGCGCGCGCTGCTGCGCGAGGCCGGGCTCGGCAGCGAGGTCTGGATCGGCCGCAACCGCTTCGGCCCGAGCCTCGTCCCCAGCGGCCACCCGATGCCCGAGAGCTACGAGGCGCCGATGCTCCTGGTCGACGTCGGCGACGGCGCGCTCCCGGTGGTCACCAACTCAAAGACCGTGCCGCTCGGCTACCTCCCCGCGAGCCTCGCCGAGGCCCCCGCGCTGCGCCTGCGCCTCGCCGACGACGAGCCGCCCGCGGGAGAGGTGACGACGCCGGCGATCCCCGAGCACCTCGCGGACGTCCGGCGCTACGACCTCGAGGTGTCCATCGACAGCGAGGGCGACGGCTCGATCACCGGCGCGATCAGCCTCCAGGGGATGGAGGCGATCGCCTGGCGCGAGGGCCTGCGCAGCCTCGATCGCGACCGCCTCGAGGAGGCCTTCGAGCGCGCTGAGCTGGCGGTCATCGCCCAGGGCGCGGCGCTCGATCTGACCTCCCTCGAGATCGAGAACGAGCGGGCGCTGCAAAAGCCGCTGCTCCTCCGCTTCACCGCCGACGCTCGCGGCCTCGGCGTGCGTCAGGGGGGCGAGCTGGTGCTCCGCGCGGCGATCGTCCCGATGAACATCGGCCTCGGGTACGCCAACCTCCCCGAGCGGACCACCGGCATGGTGATCCCCTACGCGCCGGTCCAGGAGGCGGTGGTCAAGCTGTCCCTCGAGGGCGCGACGATCCGCGCGCTGCCGGGCGCCGAGACGGTGACGACGGACGTCGGCGGCTACACGCGGGTGATCGACGGGGCCGCGGGTGACTCGGCGGTCACGTTGCGGACGCGCTCGCGCCTGGAGCCCGGGGTGATCGAGGCCGCAGACTACGAGGAGCTCGTCGAGCTCACGCGGTCGATCCGGGCGGCTGAGGACGAGGTTCTCCGCGCGCGCTAGCCTTGAGTCTCGCGCGGGCATCGAGGATCCTGGCTCGGCGATGTTCATCATCTTCGGCGACAAGCACCGCACGGAGCCGGTCGAGGGCGGGCTCCAGGAGCGCCGGGTCTGCCCGAAGTGCGGCGAGTCGGCGCTCTTCCGCGAGCGCGTCGTGTCGAAGCAGTTCCGCATCTACTTCGTCGAGATGTTCACCCACGACACCCACCGCGTGATGGAGTGCAGCCGCTGCGGCACGGCCTTCGTCACCGACGAGCTGCGCCGCAAGGGCGCGAGCAACGACCACTCAGGGACGCTCCTAGGGACGATCCAGGGGCTCGCCGAGCGCGGCAAGCGGGCGGTCCACGACGGCTCGGTCGGCCGCGCGCTAGAGCAGGCGAGCGCCGCCGCGGAGCAGGCCGGCGTCGAGGTGGGCAAGGCGCTGAACGCCGCTGAGGCCCGGGCTCGCAGGGTTCTCGACGGCCTCCGCGATCGCGACAAGTGATGCGTTGGCGCGGCGCGCCGCATCCGCCATCATCGGACAGTTGCCGACGAGGCCTGGGCGTCGTAGCCTGGACGGGTGACTGCGCTCGCCCAGAGACTGCTCGATGAGGCCCTCGCGCTCCCGGCGGAGGAGCGTCGCGCGCTCATCGAGGCGCTTGAGGAGAGCCTGGCGGGGGCGTCACGCGGCCTCTCGCGGGCCTGGCAGGCGGAGGTCGGGCGTCGCGCTGCGGAGGTCCGCGACGGTGAGGTCCGCGTGGTCCGCTGGGACGAGGTCGAGGCCCGGATCCGCAGGACGCTCGACCGCTGATGCCGCTGGTCTTCCACCCGGCGGCGGTCGACGAGCTCGACGCCGCCGTCGACTGGTATGAGGCCCGCAGCCCGGGCGTCGGGGCCCGCTTCTACGGCCAAGTCGTCGAGACGCTCGGGCTCGTCGAGCACTTCCCGCAGAGCGGCGCGCCCGTCGACGCCGAGGACGGCGAGCTCGACGGCGTCCGCCTCTTCCCGATGCAGCGCTTCCCCTTCATCGTCGTCGCCCAGCGCGGGGCGGCGGACGGGGCGATCCTGGTCCTCGCGATCGCCCACACGCGCCGCGACCCCGACTACTGGCGTGAGCGCGCCGACTAGCCCGTCCGCGAGCTGGCCGCGGCGTCGTTCGGGCGCCGCATAACCCGATCGAAGAGACAGGTATTGCTCGAAGCCGCACGCGAGCCGATCAGGTCGGCGAGACCGCCTCGTCGCGTCGGCGCAGGCGCATGCGGATCGGCGCCCGCGGGGAGATCGGCGCGTGGAAGCGGTGGCGGTCGTCGCTGTTGCCGGGGAGCGGCTCGAAGTCGTAGCGCTGGCCGAGGAGCGCGACGACGATCTTCGCCTCGAGGAGCGAGAAGTGCTGGCCGACGCAGCTGCGCGGGCCCGTGATGAAGGGCAGCCAGCGGTAGCCGACGCCGCCCCCGCTGAGGAAGCGCTCGGGATCGAAGCGCGTCGGATCGGGCCAATGCCGCGGATCGAGGTGGACGGCCTGGAGGTGGAGCATCACCTTGGTCCCGGCCGCGAGCTCGTGGCCGCCGGCGACGTCGTCCTTGTCGACGAGGCGGGTGACCACCGGGACGATGTTGTAGAGGCGCAGCGCCTCCTTGAGACAGGCCTGGGCGTAGGTCAGCGACTTCAGGCCCTCGTAGTCAGGCAGCGCCCCGCCGGGGAGGATCGCGTCGGCCTCCTCGCGGACCTTCGCCCACAGCTCGGCGCGGCCAGAGAGCGCGTGGAGGGTCCAGGTGAGCATCGCGCTCGAGGTGTCGTGGCCGGCGAAGAGCATCGTCTTGAGCTCGTCGCAGAGGAGCTCGTCGAGCGCCCCTGAGGGCGGCAGGCTGGCGAAGCCGTCGAGGAGCATGTCGAGCATGTCGGTCTTGCGCTCCGGATCGCCGCCCGACGCCCGCTCACGCCGACGCGTCGTGATCTTGTCGAGGAGGAAGGCGTTGAGCGCCCGCAGGCTGCGACGGTAGCGGCGGCGCGCCGGCGACGGCACATGCGATCGGTAGGGACGCCACGCCCGCTTGTTGCACTCGGCGACCAGCGGCACGTAGAGGCGCGGGAGGACGGCGTCGCTCTCGTCCGGATCCATGCCGAGGGTCGCCTCGGCGATCACCTCTAGGGTCAGGTTGCGGAAGGCCTCGCCGACGTCGACCGGCGCGCCGCTGGCCGCCACCGCGTCCCAGCGGACGAAGAGGCGGTCGAGCGCCCGACGGGTGATGTCGGGGACGTCGCGGAGCGCGTCGATGCGGAACGCCTTGCCGAGGATCGCCCGGTGCCGCCGCCACAGCTCGCCGTCGCTCGACAGCAGCCCGGAGCCGAGGATGTCGCGGAACACCCCGATCGACGACGGATCCTTGAGGTAGTTCGCCGGGTTGCGGACCATGATATGACGGATCATCTCGAGGTCCTTGGTGACGATCCACGGGTCGCCGAGGAGCGAGAAGCGGACGACGTCGCCGCCGCCCTCGCGCAGCCACGACTCGGTGACGTCCCAAGGGGAGCCGAGGATCAGCGCGGGCATGTGCCCGATCACGGGGAAGCGGCGTGGGGCCATCGGCAGCGCGGCGGTCATCGGCCGGAGTGTCATTTCCAGCCTCTGCCGCGCGCAAGCCGGGCGATCCGGGGCTGTGACCTAGATCGACGCGGCCGCGGGCGACGGGTCGGCGAAGTCCTCGGGGTAGAGCGCGCGCAGGAGGTCGTCGCGCGTCAGCAGGCCGACCAGCGCGCCGCCGGCGTCGAGCACCGGCAGGTGACCGACGTCGTGCGCGGTCATCACGGCGAGCGCCTGCTCGAGGGCGGCGTCCGGGGTCGTCGTGTGCAGGTGGTGGCTCATGCACGAGGCCACCGGCAGCTCGTGATCGCCGCGCCGGCGCGCGCGGGCGAGGTCGCGGACGGTGATCACCCCTCGCAGGGCGCCGTCGCGCAGGACCGCGGCCCCGCGGACACCGGCGGCCCGCAGCCCCTCCGCGG
>JAGQIT010000456.1 GCA_020431135.1 Myxococcales bacterium
GGCGATGGAGGAGCAGGCGCGGGCGAAGGCCGCGCTCGCGGCCGAGCTGGCGCGCGACGAGGCGGCCGAGCCCGACGCCGAGCCGAGCGCCGCCGGATCGCGCTACCGGCCGCGCCTCCTCGACGAGGCCCCGGCGAAGGCGTCGATCGACCCCGGCGAGTACCTCTGCAAGATCTCGCGCGAGTACAAGCTGCGCCCGTGCACCGTCCGCGTCGACGACCGCGGGCACACGATCCTGACGGTGCCGGAGGCGCTGCTCGCCATCGAAGGCGTGCTCTACGACGAGGGCGACGTCGTCCACTTCGACGGCTGGACCACCGAGGAGCGCCCCTTCGGCTGCTACATCTGCGCCCCCCGCTGCGCGATCGATCCGTCGAGCTGCGACTGCACCGAGATCCAGCCGGCGGCCTCGGTCCACTGCCTCGCCCAGCCCGTGACCTTCGACCTCAAGCGCGGCGGCAAGGGCTGGAAGGGGACGCTGCGCTACGCGCTCTACTCCAACCGCTACGAGGGCTCGCCCCCGGATCGTCGACCGACCGGCTACAACTTCGAGGTCGAGGAATTCGTCGTCGAGCTGCGGCCGACCGCCGGGGGCTAGCTCGCCGCGCTCGCTCGGGCCTCGGCCAGCGGGCGCAGCCTGTCGAGGCCGATCTGGAAGTGCTCGCCGAGCATCGACTCGAGCGCCGGGATGAAGTAGCGGCCGGGGATGAACCAGCCCATGTCGCCCTCGTCGATCCAGGTGACCGTGGTCTCGCCGCCGGCGGCCTCGAGGATGAACTGACCGTGGGCCGGCGTGCCCTGCTCCTCGAGGGACATGTCGTACTCGACGCGCCCGGGCGCGACCTTGGTGATCACCATCGTCCCCTGGCCCATCTCGTCGCCGCGCCAGGTCATGCTCGCGCCGACGCCGGAGGGCGGCCCGGCGTAGTCGGTGACCATCGTCGGATCCATCGCGTTGTTCCAGGCCGCCCACTGCTCCCACTGGCGGAGGTCGACGATCAGCGGGGCGATCGCCTCCGGCGGCGCGGCGACGGTAACGCTGCGCTCGACGTGCCAGGTCGACGGCAGGAAGAGGCCGATCACCAGGAGGAGGGCGAAGAGGCCGAGGAGGCCGAGGAGGATCCGCTTGACGATCTTCATGGCGCGGAGTCGAGCATGCGCGAGGTCGCCCGCCCGCGTCCAGCGAGCGCGCGTCGTGCGAACGCAACGTCGTTCAGGGGCGAATTAGCGGTAGAACCCGCGGCGCCCCTCGAGGCGCTGGCCGAGGTCGATGAGCGCCGTGATCCGGTCGAGCTCGGTCAGCGGATCGGCGAGCGGCCCGTCGAGGAAGACGCGCACGGACTCGCCGGCGATGTCGAGGGCCCGCGCGCCGACGACGAGCGGAGCGACGGGCAGCTCCGACTCGGGCGTCGGCTCGTTGGCGATCCACGTGAGGTGGTGCCGGCGATCGATCGTCGACGCCGGGCGCAGCTCGAGGACCGTCTGGTGCGGCTGCCCGCGGTCGTCCCAGCCGGTGGCGATCTCGACGGTCATCGCGTCGGCGCGGCCGCTGATCACCATCGGCCCGATGCGCAGGCGGGCGCCGAGGGTCCGCGCGGCCTCGGTCCACGCCGGCACCATCGCCGCCATCGCCGTCGGCGGCGGCAGCTCGTGGACGGCGCCGTCGAGCGGCCCGGCGATCGCCAAGAGCTCGTCGACGAAGCCGAGGAGGGTCGCGCGATCCTGCCCCGAGTCGTAGAGCTCGAAGACCAGGTGGCGGTCGTCGGCGACCGTCGGCGGGCGGGCGCGCAGCGCCTCGCCGATCCGCTCGCGCAGCCACGCGGCCTGGGTCGGATCGCGGCTGCGCAGCTCGCCGCCCTCGAGGGCGAGGCCGATCCCGAGGTCGGCGTAGCTGAGCTCGGCGACGAGGACCCCGCCGCTGCGCCCGCGGTGCTCGCGGCTGACCTGGAGGCGGACCTCGCCGAGCTGGCCGTGGAGCGCCCCGTCGACGTACTCGAGCCCGCGCGCCTGGGCGACTGAGCGCCAGATCAGGCTGAGGCGCTCCGAGCCGACGGCGAGCGGCGCCCGGACCTC
The DNA here is from genome assembly GCA_020431135.1 of Myxococcales bacterium. GTDB lineage: Bacteria > Myxococcota_A > Polyangia > Nannocystales > Nannocystaceae > JADJRG01. The sequence continues at coordinate 2,074 of JAGQIT010000456.1, forward strand.
CTCGCCCGTGACCTCCTGCTGACGCGAGCCGCGGACGGTCAGCGGGATGTAGAGCTGCGGGTCGCGGGTCCAGGCGACGCGCGCCCGGACCTCGAGGAACCACCGCAGCGAGCAGGCGTTGAGATCGAAGCCGGGGACGAGCTGCTCCGGCAGCGCGATCGTGAAGCGCTTGGGCGCGTCGTCGCTGACGTCGGCGATCGACATGCTCCAGCTGCGGACCTTGCGGTGGTGGGTGTAGCGGCCGAGGGGGCGGCGGATCGTCTCGACGGCGAGGAGGATCAGCTCGAGCGCGCGGTAGTCGTTGGTCGACGCGTTGGCGAGGGCGACGGCGCCGTGCAGCGACTCGCCGGCCTCGACGTCGGTGCCGCCGAGCGAGACCTCGAAGTAGGGCTTCCCGCCCGAGGCCCCGCCGGGGGCCGAGGCGAAGACCCGCGCGGAGGCGGTGGGCGCGGCCGCGGGCGGCGGGATCACGCGGACCACGAACGCGGCGCGGGCGTCGGGCCACCACGGGATGTCGACGTGGACGTGGACCGCGTACTTGATCCGCAGCTCCTGGCCGTCGTAGGTCGCCGGCAGCTCGCGCGGCAGCGTGAAGCGGGCGGCGCAGGTGTGCTCGCCCGCGACCAGCTCGCCGCTCTCGGCGACCCGCGCCCGCTGGCGCAGGAAGGTCTCCTCGCTCGGCGAGCTCCCGTACTGCGAGCGGACGAACCACACGAAGACCCCGCGGAGCTCGACGTCGATCGCGTTGACAGGCACCGCCTCGCCGCACTTGAGCACCACCCGCACCGCCAGGCTCGTCCCCGGGCTCACCGCCCGCGGCGCGTAGAGGAGGATCTCCGGGCGACGCTTGATCAGCGGCACAGCGCTGAGGATACACGAAGGGCGCACGAGGGAGCGCCCCTCCGGAGCTGCTCCAGAGGGGCGCGTTGTGTGGTCGCGGGCCCGCGAGGCCGCGGCAGAAGTACACGTGAACCTCGGCGTCGCGCGGGGCGGGAGACGTCGGCGCTGCGCCGCTGTCGCCAGCCGATGGTTCTCAGGGACTCGTGCAGCGGGCTCGCTAGAGCATCGGCCGCGACTGGATCTGCGGCACCCGCTCGATCATCACGTCGAGGGCGCTGATGTGCCGACGGCAGCGCGAGCGGAGGGCCGCGAGCTCGACGAAGAGGGCGTCCGGGAGGGTGTCGTCGGCGAGGAGCCTGTCGTAGCCCTCGACGCCCATCGACTCGCCGCGTCGCAGGAGCTCGAGGGGGATCTTGTCGTTGACCATCGTCGCGACCTTCTCGACCGTCGTGGTCACCGTGCCCCAGACGCCCGAGCCGCGCGGGAGCGGCTCGCCGTTGTCGAGGAGCGCCTCGCCGAGGCGACGCGCGGCGTCGCGGTGCTCGACGAGCATCCGCTGGAGCGCCGGCTCCTCGGGCTGGTTCTCGTACTTCTTGAGCGCCTGCTCGTAGGTCTCGATCGCCGCGAGCTCGCCGCGGTACTGGCTGCGAAGGTTCTCCATTGTCTCTTCAATCAACATTTCTATGTATGTGCCTCCTTTCAATGAGTGCACACAAAACCTAGGGGGGGTCCGCAGGTCTGTCAAACATGTTCACTTGGACATGTCTTTATGTCTCGTGTTCTGTCGACGTCGACGACGCCTCGTCGTGATCGCGGAACGGCGCCGCAGAAGGCGCTCCGCGAGGGTCTATCGCCGCGTGTCGACGCCGCCCTGCGCGGCGCCAGCGGGCGCCTCGCGCGGGCGCGGGCCGA
>JAGQIT010000457.1 GCA_020431135.1 Myxococcales bacterium
AGAAGGTCGGCGTCCTCACCCTCGGGCGCTCGGTCAACGTCCACCAGGTCAACCAGAGCAGCGGCCTCGCCCCCGGCGGGCGCCCGCTCGGCGGCAGCATCGAGCCGACCGTGTGGTTCGGCGAGGACCTCCAGCAGGGCAACGGCGCGACCCACTACAAGTGGTCGTATCGCCGCCTCAACGCCGACCTGTCGCCGGCCGAGGACTGGATCGCCGCCGACGAGCGGATCGTCGCCCGTCACTACGGCGTCATCGACAGCGGCGGGATGATCCACTTCAAGTCGTACAAGCTCGGCCCCGACGAGGCGATCACCGACGACTCGCTCTTCCAGATCCCGCCGCGCGACCCGCCGAAGGGCTCGTGGGCGCCGCAGCTCAACCCGCGCGACAACGCGGCGAGCGCCTACGTTCTCAGCGGCAACCGGACCGAGCACCAGCGGATCCCCAACGGGCCCTACGAGTTCAAGCTCGAGCTCTTCGACACCTCCGGCGGCGGCGCGCCGGTGCGGGTCAAGGGGGTCGACTTCCAGATCCCGCCGGCGACCGTCGCCGCGCCCTTCGACACCGCCGACGAGCTGACCCTCGTCCCGGCGCCGGCGGCCTACCTGATCAAGGAGGGCGGACACGTCGTCGCCTTCCGGATGATCGTCCGCATCGACAACGCCGACTGCGCGGCGATGATCCACCAGACCGTGGTCCCGGGGTCGACCGAGGAGTGCGGCTTCATCACCTTCCACGCGCCGGGCAACCCGGCGACGCTGCGCTTCACCGCCGCCCACGACAACGACTACGCGACCTTCGCCTTCAGCCTGATCCGCGGGCGCTGCACGGTCACCGCGGCCGCCGCGGCGGGGCAGGTCGGGAGCTCGCCGGAGGACGGCTACACGATCGACGTCGCCGGCGCCTACACGCGGTCGTTCGCGATCAGCCAGCTCCTCGCCCCGCTGCCGCCGCTGTGCCCGGACGGCTGCAGCAACGGCGCGTTCGCGGAGCACCTCCACGTCTACGCGATGGCGACCGACGGCTGGGGGCGGCTGCACTACCTCGACGCCCACGCGGTCGCGGCCTTCGCCCTCGCGCACGCCTAGGGCGAGGCCTCGACACGACGCACCGGCGGCCGCGCGTCGCCGGTGCGTCGCTCGTTGGTGGCGGCGGTCGCCGCCGCGTCGCCTCAGCCGCGCGCGCGGCGGCCTACATGCACATCTTGTTCGTGCAGCCGAAGCCCTCGGCGCACTGCATCGAGTTGTTGCACGTGTCGAGGCAGCCGTCGGCGTTGCATGTGTAGGGGGCGCAGTCCGTCGACTCCTCGACCACGCACGCGCCGCTGGCGTCGCAGCTCGCGACCCCGAAGCTGTCGTTGACGCAGCCCGACTTGCACTCCTGGGCCTCGCCGTCGACGACGCAGAGCGACTCGACGGTGATCCCCTCGGCAGGCTCGCCGCCGACGCAGTCGTGGGGCATGTGCGCGCAGGCGTCGTCACAGCTGACGACGAACTCGCCCTGGTCTTCGGGGCAGTCCTTGGCGTTGACCGCCGCGCAGGTGCCGTCGGCCTCGCACATGCCGGAGACGTCGTTGGCCGCGCGGCGGTAGCACGAGAGGGTGCCGTCGACCGCCTCGGCGCCCCACAGGAGCGCGGAGCAGTCATAGGTGCACGACGAGCCCTCGGGCTGCGGCGCGCACTGGGCGTTCTCGTCGCAGGCCTCGCAGGTCTCGCAGGGCGCCTGGGCGCCGACGTTGGCGACGCACATCCCCTCGCTGCAGGCCATGCAGGGATCGCAGCAGTCGCCGGCGTCGCCGCAGCTCCCGCCGAGCTCCGAGCAGCCGCCCGCGGTCGTGGTCGTCGTCGGCTCGTCGGTGGTCGACGTCGTCGGCTCGGTGGTGCTGCCGGTGCTCGTAGTCGCGGTCGAGGTCGCGCTGTCGCTGCCGGCCCCGTCGACGCAGGCGCCGCCGAGGCCGTTGCCTGAGAATTCGCCGTAGCGCCGCCCGGAGGCGCAGCTCTCGTCGGGGAAGGAGCAGAAGCCCGAGTCCTCGCAGACCCCCTGGGCCCCGGCGTGGGTGCACTCGGCGTCGCCCGTGCACGCGAACGACGACGCGGTCATGCAGGCGCCGGCGAGGAGGCCGAGGGCGCAGGCGCCCACGAGGGTGAAGGAGAGCGAACGAAGGCGCATCAGAACCTCCCTCCGAGGGCGACGCCGGTGCCGGTGGGGACGAGCCAGGCCGTCCGCTCGGCCGCCGGTCGGCGGCGGACGACCATCCAGCGGACGACGGCGCCGGCGACCAGCGCCGCGCCGACGCTGAGGCCGACGGCGCCGGCGATCCGCAGGTTGCGCGACGACGCGGTCACCGAGTCGTAGTCCGTCGCGAAGGCGTCGTAGGTGTCGGCGCCGGCGAGGCGGCGCTGGCGGACCTCGGCGACGGTCAGCAGGCCGCCGCCGGCGATCGCCGCGACGACGCCGGTCGCGACGAGGGCGTCACCGAGGGGATCGAGGTAGAAGGGCGTCGGCTCGGGCTCGGGCTCGGGCTCGGGCTCGGGCTCGGGCTCGGGCTCGGGCGCGACGTCCTGCTCGAGCTCCTCCTCGATCCGCTCCTCGCACATCTCGAGGCTCTTCTGGGCGGCGGCCGCCTGGACCTCGGAGGGGTCCTCGTCGAGGAAGCGCTTGTAGAGCTCGGCGGCGGTCAGGCAGTCGCCGTTCAGGCGCTCGGCCTGGGCCCAGGCGAAGAGGAACTCGGTCCGCGGGTCGATCTTGTAGCCGCGCTGGAACTCGCGGATCGCCTCGGCGTAGCGCTCCTCGCCGTAGAGCTCGAGGGCGCGATCGAGGTGGGCGCGGGCCTCCGGGTTCATGCCGTCGGGGGCGCTCCCTTGCTCCTTCGCGCCGCCCCCCTCCTGGGCGTCGGCGGCGGGCTCGGCTGCGGCGACACCGGGGCTTGCTGTGATGACCGCCGCGAGGACCAGCGGCAGGGGGCGAGGGGGGGGCGTCGTCATTTCGGCGGGGGGAGCGGTGAGTTGGGGTCCCAGTTCGCGGGGAGCTCGGCGGGCTTCTTCTTCGTTCTCTTCTTCTTGCGCCGCTTCTTGGTCGTCGTCGTCGCGGCCGCCGTCGCGGCGCTCTCGGCCGCCGCGTCGGCGTCGTCCTCGGCATCGTCGTCGCCAGCGACGACGATGGTCCGCGGCTCGGGCGCGACCGTCGGCTTGTTCGACATCAGGTCGTCGTCCCACGAGGCGTCCTCGCCGGAGCTCGGCTTGTGGGCGCGGGCCGTCGCGGTCGGCGGCTCGCCGGAGAGGAGCGCCGCGAGGATCAGGATCAGCGCCGCGCCGATCGCCGCGAAGGGCAGGAGCTTGCGCCACGCGGGCGCGGGCGCGGGCTCGTCGTCGTAGAGCACCCGGCGCAGCGCCTCCTCCTGATCGAGGGCCTGGAGGGCCTGCGTGTACTGGACCGAGGGCACCGCGCCCGTGTTCTTCTCGATCGGCGGCGGCGTCGCCTCGTTGTTCGCCAGGTACTCCTGGATCGCGGACTCCTCCTCGGCGATCTTGTCGGCGAAGAGGTCGCGCATGAAGTTGCCGAGGCGCGCCTGCGAGATCGACAGCCGGCGCTCGCGGGCGAACTCCTCGAGGTCGATCTCGAAGTCGCGGGCGGTCTGGTAGCGCTGCGCCGGATCGTGGGCCAGCGCGCGCATGACGATCTGCTCGAGGTCCTTCGGGAAGTCGGGCTTGAACGTCGACGGCTTGGGCGCCGGGTTGTGGGCGATGTGCTGGACCAGGTCCATGCCCTTCTTGTTGGTGAAGAGGCGCTTGCCGAGGCTCAGCTCCCAGAGGATGATCCCGAGCGAGAAGATGTCCGAGCGGTGATCGACGCGCTGACCTCGGCACTGCTCCGGCGACATGTAGGGGATCTTCCCCTTGAGCGCGCCCATGGCGTTGACCTGCGTCTCCGTCGTCGCCTTGGCGATCCCGAAGTCGACGATCTTGATGGCGCCGTCGTAGCTGACGATGATGTTCGACGGCGAGATGTCGCGGTGGACGATGTTGAGGGGCCTGCCGTCGGGCGTCTTCTGCTCGTGGGCGTACTGCAGCCCCGCCGCGGCGTGGATGATGATGTTGATCAGGTGCTCGAGCGGCAGCCAGGTCCCGGCCTTGTGCGCCGCGCGGATCAGGCGGCGGAGGTCCTTCCCCCGGATGTACTCCATCGTGAAGAAGTGGGTCCCCTCGTCCTCGCCGACGTCGTAGACCTGGACGATGTTCGGGTGGTGGAGCGTCGCGGCGAGGCGGGCCTCGCTGAGGAGCATCTCGATCAGGCGCTCGTTGCCGGCGTGCTGCTGGAGCACGCGCTTGAGGGCGACGAGCTTCTCGAAGCCGTGGATCGCGATCGTCCGGGCGATGAACAGCTCCGCCATCCCGCCGGCGCCGAGGCGGTGGAGGAGCTCGTACTTGCCGAGCCACACCCGCTCCGAGGCCTCGAGGGGCATCGCCGCGCCGTCGATAGAGACCTCGAGCACCGAACGAGGCTATCGGCCCCCACCGCAGCGATCAATCGTCTTGAGGTCCGTCTTGGCGGGGGGCGGCGACCCACGCGTCGGCGCACGCAGCATCGCTCGCTAGACGCGATAACGCCCCCGGGCTACAACTCGACGCGCGCGCGCTCGCGCCGGAGTCCGACAATGTTTCCATACCGACACCTTGGCTTCATATCCACCGTCTCTTGCAGCGTCGCGCTCGGCCTCTGCGTCGGCTGCAGCGGCGACGACGGGGCGTCGTCAGCGAGCGCGACGGAGGGGACGTCATCATCGACGAGCGACGCGACGACCGCGGGATCTTCCGCGGCGACGACCGACGACGCGACGGGGACGAGCACGTCGACGAGCGGTGCGAGCGACAGCGCGACGACGGGGACGACGTCGACGACGGGCGCGACGACCGGCGGCGAGACGACCGCGGCGACGACCGGCGACGCGACGACGGGGACGACGACCGGCGGCAGCGACGGCTTCCTGGTCGGCGTCGACGTCTTCGACATCTCGCCGACGATGGGTCAGATCGACAAGCAGGACATCTACATGGGGGCCTACGGCGCCCCCTACACGCGCGGCCCAGCGAAGGGCGTGCACGACTCGATCTTCGTCCGGTCGATGGCGATCGAGGCCGGCGGCGTCGGCTTCGTCGTGGCGATCGTCGACCTCCCGGGGATGGGCAACCAGAACACCCGGACGATCCGCGAGATGGTCGCGCAGATGAGCGACCTCGAGGAGGCGCAGGTCCTCGTCGGCACGACCCACACCCACTCGAGCCCCGACCTCATGGGCCTGTGGGGCGGCGTCCCCGACTCCTACCGCGATCAGATCAACGAGCAGACGGCGCTGTCGATGGTCGCCGCCTGGGAGGCGCGCGAGGACGCCGAGCTCTACGTCGCCAGCGGCACCGCGCCGAACCGCAACCGCCGCGGCTGGGAGTTCACCGACGACGCGATGATCGTCCTCGACGCCCGCGATCTCGAGGGCGAGCGCATCGGCACGCTCGTCAACTTCGCCGCCCACCCGATCTTCCTCGGCGAGGACAACAAGGAGATTTCCTGCGACTACCCCGGCTACATGGTCAAGGCCCTCGAGGCCGAGCTCGGCGCCCCGGTCGCGCTCTTCAACGGCACCCTCGGCGACGCGAGCCCGAAGCTCGAGGGGGACTTCGCGACCGACTTCGACAAGGCGGCGGCCTACGGCGAGCTCCTCTCGGGGATCGCCGCCGGCCTCGTCGCCGAGGCCGAGGCGATCGAGCCGCTCGTCGTTCTCGACTACGCGGAGTGGACGCAGAGCGTCGACAACTTCCTCTTCCAGATCGCCGCGCAGCTCGGGATCCTGCAGTACGACTTCGACATGAACGGCCTCGAGCAGGAGGTCCAGACGCAGTCGGCGTACTTCCGCCTCGGCACCAGCGTCCAGGGGGTCGCCTTCCCCGGCGAGTCGCTGACGCGCAACGGCCTGGCGATCAAGGAGGGCATGAAGGCGCCGCACAAGATGATCCTCGGCAACACCGGCGACGCCCTCGGCTACTTCATCCCGAGCGACGAGTGGAAGACCGGCAAGAACGACGACTACGAGGAGTCCGTCTCGCTCGGCAAGACCGCCGGCGACAACGCCCGCGACGCGATCCTCGAGATGGTCAGCGTCGACAACGACGCGTTCTAGGAGGCTGTCCGAGCCCGCGCCCTCGCGCGTCCCCGGCGGGCGGCCGCGTGAGGTCTGCTCGCGTGACCGCGCGCGGCGCTCGTCGGCACGCGCTGGCCGAGAGGCCCGCGAGGTGTCACGCTTCGGAGGTCGGGGGCGTCATCGGGCGCGCGACGGTCCTACGGTGTAGGACGATGCAGGTGGTGTAAGTGACAGTGGCACAGTCTCGGGTGACCGAGGCGCGCCGCGAACGGCGTCCTGCTGCCTTAGATCGCGATTTTTACTTTATTGAGGATCCGCGTGATCCGATGGCTCCGCTTGTGACACTAACTCGATGCGGGACTCGTCTCGCGCGGGTGTGGGGGTGGTGTGATGGGTCGTTCGCTTGTTTCCCTTGTTGTTGTGGGCGCCGCGCTGATGGTCGGCGGCTGTGATGAGGCCGCCAGCCCTGAGGTCGACGGCCTCGAGCTCGACATCGAGGCCGCCGAGGAGGTCGTCGGGCCGATGGCCTATGACGAGGACCTCGACGACTACGTCGCCGTCGGCGACTACGACGAGGGCAAGGTGCTCAACTACATCAAGGGCAAGCACCTCTTCGAGAAGGAGACCTTCGACGGCAACGGCCGGACCTGCGTCACCTGCCACACCCGCGAGACCGGCAAGCTGTCGCCGGACGAGATCCAGGCGCTCTGGGACGAGGACCCGAGCCACCCGATCTTCCGCGCGCTCGACAGCGACGAGGGCCTCGGCGCCTCCTACGATCGCCTGCGGACGATGGGGACGATCCGCGTCGGCGTCGACCTCCCGGACAACGTCACGCTCGTCGACGACCCGAACCAGCGCAAGGTCGTCTTCAACCGCGGGATCCCGTCGACGCTCGACACCCCGGCGCTCGATCCGGTGCTGATGTATGACGGCCGCCAGCCCGACCTCGCGTCGCAGGCGAACGGGGCGATCCACGACCACGCGGCGCCCGGCCGCGAGCCGAGCGCCGAGGAGCTCGACCTCATCGCCGCGTTCCAGCAGACCTTCAGCTTCTACTCGTCGATCCGCACCTTCATCTACGCCAAGGGCGGCCCGGCGCCGCACCTCCCGCAGGGCAAGACCGAGTCGGAGAAGCGCGGCCGCGAGTGGTTCGTCGACAGCCCGACCGGCCTGTGCAGCCACTGCCACAGCGGGCCGATGCTCAACCAGACCAACGAGTTCCTCTTCCTCCCGCTCGCGCCGGGGAGCCGCTTCGTCTCGGTCGCGGTGTCGGAGTTCAACACGCCGCAGAACCCGGTCTACACCTTCGCCTTCGCCAACCCCGAGGATCCGAACGACCCGATCCTCGTCCAGAGCGCCGACCCGGGCCGGGCCCTGATCACCGGCGACCCCGCCGACGCCAACACCTTCAAGATCCCGAGCCTGCGCGGGCTCAGCAAGCGCGGCGGCCCCTACTTCCACGACGCCTCGGCGAAGACCCTCGAGGACGTCACCGATCACTACGCCGCCTACTTCGCGCTGCCGCCGGCGAACCTCGTCCTCACCGAGCAGGAGAAGGCCGACATCACCGCGTACATGAAGCTCCTCTAGGGGAGAGCGCGGACCGGATGACGCGGGCGCCCCGACGGGTCGCCCGCGTCGCCGTTCTCGCGATCGGCCGGCCGCGCGAGAGAGCGCGAACGTGCCCGGGGCGGGACTCGAACCCGCACTCTTGCGAAGGGAATTTTAAGTCCCCCGTGTCTGCCGATTCCACCACCCGGGCAAGGGGCCCCGGTATGCCACAGGGGTCCGGCCGTGTCGCGCTGAAGAGAACGTCGAGGCAGGCTCCGGCGGGGCAGCGGAGGGGGCGCTCAGGTCCAGAGTCGCGGTGTCGTTCGATCCCGCGTCCGGCTCGTGGGTGTTGCGCGTCGTGGCGGGCGCGCTGCGATCATGTCTTGAGCCCTTCCACGCTGGGCCTGATGCCCGGGGGGTCGGCGTAGCGGCTGACGCGGTTACTGCGCACTTGCTGGGAAGGCCGCGAAGTCGAGCGGCCAGACGGCCTGCGCGGATGTTTAGCATTTGTCGCTGTCGCGCGCTGGCGCGCGTGCTATCACCGCGCTCGACGGAGCCCCATGGACACGCGGATCCCCTCCTCGAACAAGCCCAAAGCCGCCGCAGAGCCCGATTTCATCGAGATCGTCGGCGCCTACGAGCACAACCTCCACATCGAGCGCCTGGAGGTCCCCAAACGCCAGCTCGTGGTCTTCACCGGCGTCAGCGGCTCGGGCAAGTCGAGCCTCGCCTTCGACACCCTCTACGCCGAGGGGCAGCGCCGCTACATCGAGAGCCTGTCGGCCTACGCGCGCCAGTTCCTCGGCCAGCTCGAGCGGCCGAAGGTCGAGCACCTACGCGGCCTGTCGCCGACGATCGCCATCGAGCAGAAGAGCGCGTCGAACAACCCGCGGTCGACGGTCGGGACGATCACCGAGGTCTACGACTACCTGCGCGTGCTCTACGCGCGGATCGGCGTCCAGCACTGTCACATCTGCGGCGAGAAGGTCCAGACCAAGTCGTCGGAGGAGATCGTCGCCGACCTCCTCCAGGAGGCGGACGGCCAGAAGATGATCCTCTTCGCGCCGCTCGTCACCCACCGCAAGGGCGAGTTCCGCGACCTCTTCGAGGAGCTCGCGGGGCGCGGCTTCCTCCGCGTCGAGGTCGACGGCGTGGTCCACCGCCTCGACGACCCGCCGAAGCTCGACAAGAAGCTCAAGCATAACATCGCCCTCGTCGTCGACCGCATCGCGGTGCGCAAGGGCGACCGCCAGCGGATCGCCGAGTCGGTCGAGCTCGGCCTGCGCGAGGGCAAGGGCGAGCTGCGCGCCGAGTCCGTCGACCCCAGCGGCCCGCGCCTGCGCTTCTCCGAGTCGCGCGCGTGCTGCGGGCTCTCGTTCCCCGAGCTCAGCCCGCAGAGCTTCTCGTTTAATTCGCCGCTCGGCATGTGCCCCGAGTGCAACGGCCTCGGCACCCGCCTCGACGTCGATCCGGAGCTCGTCGTCCCCGATCCCGAGCTCAGCATCCGCGACGGCGCGATCGCCCCGTGGGCCTCGGCGATGCAGCGCGGCGAGGGCTGGACCTACCGGATCGTCGAGGCGATGGCCGAGGCCTGCGAGGTCGACCTCGACACGCCGTGGAAGAGCCTCGGCAAGCGCAAGCAGCGATCGGTGCTCTACGGCGTCGGCGGCAAGATCGCGGTGAAGATCGGCAGCGAGGGCTCGGTCACCCAGGGCACCTGGGGGATGCGCTTNNGAGGGGGTGATCCCCAACCTCCAGCGCCGCTTCCAGCAGACCGGCTCGGAGAACGCCCGCGACTACTACCGCAAGTACTTCGTCGAGCGCCCCTGCGAGGCCTGCGACGGCCGCCGCCTGCGCCCGGAGAGCCTCGCCGTCCGCGTCGCCGGCATCGGCATCGACGCGGTGACGGCGATGAACGTCGCCGACGCGACCGCCCACTTCCGCGGCATCGAGCTCCACGGCGCGCAGAAGACGATCGCCGAGGGCGCGCTGCGGGAGATCCACAACCGCCTGCAATTCCTGATGAACGTCGGCCTCGACTACCTGACGCTCGACCGCGCCGGGCCGACCCTGAGCGGCGGCGAGGCCCAGCGGATCCGCCTGGCGTCGCAGCTCGGCTCGGAGCTCAGCGGCGTCATGTACGTCCTCGACGAGCCGAGCATCGGCCTCCACCAGCGCGACAACCAGCGGCTGATCGGCACCCTCCAGCGCCTGCGCGACCTCGGCAACACGGTCCTCGTCGTCGAGCACGACGAGG
>JAGQIT010000458.1 GCA_020431135.1 Myxococcales bacterium
CGACGAGTCGAGCCTCACCGGCGAGTCGCTGCCGATCGCCAAGGGCACCGCGCCCTCCTACGCCCCGGCGATCGCCGAGCGGACGTCGATGATCTACGAGGGCACGGCGATCGCGGCCGGCGTCGCCCGGGCGATCGTCGTCGCCACGGGCGACGCGACGGAGGCCCGCCGCGGCGAGCAGGGCGCGCGCGAGAGCAAGGAGAGCGGCGTCGAGGCGCGCCTGCGCAGCCTCACCGAGATGACGCTGCCGGTCGCCGGCCTCAGCGGCGCGCTGCTGATGGGCGCCGGCCTCTTCCGCCACCAGGACATCAACCAACTCGTCGACCTCGGCGTCAGCATGACCGTCGCCGCGGTCCCCGAGGGGCTGCCGCTCCTCGCCACCGTCGCCCAGCTCGCCGCCGCGCGCCGCCTCTCCGCGCGCGGGGCCATCGTCCGCAACCCGCGGACCGTCGAGGCGCTCGGCCGCGTCGACGTCCTCTGCGCCGACAAGACCGGCACGCTCACCGAGGGGCGGATCGTTCTCCACGCGAGCGCCGACGCCGAGCGGGTCGCTCGCTGCGGCGACGGGGCGCTCCCCGAGTGGGCCGCGGCGCTCCTCGCCGCCGCCCTCCGGGCCTCGCCGGCGGCCGAGGACGCCCTCCCCCACCCGACCGATCGCGTAGTCGTCCTCGGCGCGGGCGAGCTCGGCGTCACCCCGCAGATCGGCCTCGAGGGCTGGCAGCGCATGCACGAGCTCCCCTTCGAGCCGGGCCGCGGCTACCACGGCGCCCTCGGTCGCCGCCCCTCCGGGCTGCTGATCAGCGTCAAGGGGGCGCCCGAGGTGCTCGTCCCGCGCTGCGATCACCGCAGGGAGAACGGCGCCAACATCCCCCTCGACGCCGCCGCGCGGGCGACGATCCTCGCGCGCGCCGAGGCGCTCGCGGCCGACGGCCTCCGCGTCCTCGCGGTCGCCGAGCGGGCGGCGAGCGAGGAGCGCGACCTCGACGACGACCGCGTCTACCAGCTCTGCTTCCGCGGCTTCATCGCCCTCAGCGATCCGCCGCGGGCGACCGCCGCGGCCGCCCTCGAGCGCCTGCGCGCCGCCGGCATCGACGCCCTGATGATCACCGGCGATCACCCGCGGACGGCCGCGCGGATCGCCGAGCAGATCGGCCTCCTGCGCGGCCGCGAGGTCCTCACCGGACCTGCCCTCGAGGCCATGTCCGATGACGAGCTCGACGCCGCTCTGCCCGACACCGCGGTGATCGCCCGGGCGACGCCGGCCGACAAGGTCCGGATAGTCAAGGCGCTCCAGCGCCGCGGGCGGGTCGTGGCGATGACCGGCGACGGGGCCAACGACGCCTCGGCGATCCGCCTCGCCGACGTCGGCGTCGCCCTCGGCGAGCAGAGCACGACCGCCGCCCGCGAGGCCGCCGACCTCGTCGTCGTCGACGAGCGCATCGACACCATCGTCGACGCGATCGCCGAGGGCCGGGCGATGTGGAGCTCGGTCCGCGACGCCGTCGCCATCCTGATCGGCGGCAACCTCGGCGAGATCGGCTTCACCCTGATCACCGGGCTCCTCGGCGGCGGCTCGCCGCTCAACGCCCGCCAGCTCCTCCTCATCAACCTCCTCACGGACGTCGCGCCGGCGATGGCGATCGCCCTCCGACCGCCCTCCGAGGCCGCCCTCCACGAGGCGCTCGCCGAGGGCCCGGAGGCCGCACTCGGCGACTCGCTCGACCGTGAGATCGCCCTCCGGGCCGTGACCACCGCGGTCGGAGCCGGGGTCGCGCACGTCGTCGCCAACATCACGCCGGGGGGTCGCCGGGCGGCGCCGACGGTGTCGCTCCTCGCCCTGGTCGGCGCCCAGCTCGGCCAGACCCTCGCCTCTGGCCGACCGACCACCGCCGTCGTCGGCTCGAGCCTCGCCTCGCTCGCGCTCCTCCTCGCGATCGTCGAGACCCCCGGCGTCTCGCAGATCTTCGGCTGCCGCCCGGTCGGCCCGCTCGGGCTCGCCACCGCCTTCGGCACCAGTGCGGCCGCGACGATCGCCTCGAACCTCCTCCCGACGATCTACGCCGGGACCCGCCGGCGCCTCTGGAGACGCCACGGCGGGGTCGATGACGACGCCGACACAACGCGCGACGACGAGGAGCCTGCGCAGGCCGACCTCGACACGCCGAGCGACGACGCCGACCCGACCCGACCCGACGCCGACGAGAGGCCGAACCACGACTCCGACGCGGCCCAGCCCGACGGCGACAAGAGGCCGAGCGACAACCATGACGCGGCCCAGCCCGGCGCCGACGCGGCCCAGCCCGACGACGACGAGCCCATCGCGCCACAACACCCCGACGCTGCGGAGCCTGACGCCGCCCCTGCCAACCGTGCCGCAGACGCAGGCGATCCCACAGGTTCTTCAGATCTGCCCCAGAGGCCACCTGTACCCGAGGCCTGATCGCGACCCGCCGCCCCGGCGCCCACGCAGCGGCGTAAACAACCGTCCATGTCGGCCTCGAGCGACTGCGAAGCGGCGAAAAAACCCAGGTTGACAGCGTTCTCTGGGCAAATTCGCCCTCGACAAATTCGCGCATCATGCCCTAGCGTGCGTCCACCTCTCTCAAGGACGAAGCATCACCCATGGCAAAGAAGCTCTGCCTCGCCTCCCTCGGCCTCATCGTTCTCTCCCTGTTCTTCCCCTGGCACCACGTCGAGGTCCTCGGGATCAAGGTCACCCAAGGCATCTTCGCCGGCGATGAGACCAAGCCGGACGCCTACCTGATCATCCTCGCGCCGGTCATCCTCGCGGCCCTCCTCGGCGGCCTCCTCGGGATGAAGCGCTTCGGTCGCGGCCTCGGGATCACCGTGACGATCTTCGCGATCCTCGGCGGCCTCCTGGTCATGATGATCCAGTCGGGCATCGCCGAGAAGGGCGGCGCCACCAGCCTCGGCGGCTACCTCGGGATCCTCGCCGTTCTCCTCACCCTCGCGGCCGGGCTGATCGGCACGGTCAAGCCGGAGCCGAAGAAGGCCTAGCCCTCGGCGACTTCGCGTGCGATGAGGCCCGGAGCCCGCGCTCCGGGCCTCTTGCGTTCTCGCGGTTCGCCGCGGCGTGACATCTCCCGAGTCACCGCGCGGTGCGCTGATGTCCGGCAAACAGCGCGGCATGAGTGCCCCGGGATCATACGTCCAGCTCCGGCGCCCAGGCGGAGCCGCAGGCCGCGCGTCGAGCCTCCGCCGTCGATGGCGAGCTCTGGTCGGCCCGTGACGACGGCCGCTCGACGATCACAGCCGCCCCGCTGACGGTCGATCGACCGGACCTCGCCAGCGATCTGAACCAAAGGAAAGGCCGACCGCGCGACGCGGCCGGCCTCGCGCGGCACCGAGCCTACTTGTCGCCGTGGGCGTAGGCGCGGGTCAGGTACTCGCCGAGCATCCGCTCGGCGTTGAAGTACGAGCCGTTGAGGGCGATCGCCGAGCGCATCACCGCCGCCCAGCCGTCCGGGTCGCGGAGATGGAGCGGCAGCACCTCCTCGTCGAGGAGGCGGTAGAGCTGCCCCGCGTCGGCGTTGTTCGCCTCCTCGCCGGCGTGGTGGGTCGGCTCGATCACCCAGCCGGTCGTCCCGGCGATGTAGCCCTCGCACCACCAGCCGTCGCGGACGCTGAGGCTCGGCACGCCGTTGTGCGCCGCCTTCATGCCGCTGGTCCCCGAGGCCTCGAGCGGGGCCATCGGCGTGTTCAGCCACAGGTCGACGCCGCTGACCATCTTCAGGCCGAGGTCCATGTTGTAGCCCGGGAGGTAGGCGAGGCGGACGTGCGGGTGGAGCTCCTCCTTGAGGCGGAGGAGCGCCTCGATCTGGCGCTTGCCCTCGAAGTCGCGCGGGTGCGACTTGCCGGCGTAGACGACCTGCAGCGTGCCCCAGCGGCTGGCGATGTCGCAGAGGCGGCGGATGTCGCGGAGGAGCAGGAGCGGCCGCTTGTACGAGGTCGAGCGCCGGGCGAAGCCGATCGTGAAGAGATCCTCGCTGAACTCGTAGCCGTTCCTGTTGACCTCGGCGATCAGCGTGTTCTTGGCCTCCTGGTGCGCCGCCCGGATCTCCGCGAGGGGGATGCTCTGGGCGAGGCGCAGCGCGTAGTTGTGGTGGCGCCAGTGCGGGATGTGCTCGTCGAAGAGCGCGGCCATCGGCGCGCCGGTCCAGCACACCGAGTGGACGCCGTTGGTGATCGCGTGGATCTCGCGGCCGGGGAACATCCCGCGCGAGACCTCGCCGTGGCGCTGGGCGACGCCGAAGGTGTAGCCGCTGAGCTCGAGGCCGAGGATGCTCATGTTGAGCTCGGTGGTCTGGAGGCCGGGGAGGCGGGCGTAGAGGCCCATCCGCGCCTCGCCGAGGAGCTCGGTCGCCAGCGACTTCGGGAAGCGATCGTGGCCGGCCGGCACCGGCGTGTGCGTGGTGAAGACGCAGCGGCGCTTGACCTTGGCGATCGCCGCCTGGAAGGCCGCGTCGTCGGCCTCGACCCCGCCGTCGTCGGCGAGCGCCTCCTCGAGGAGGTCGAGGGCGAGGAGGCTCGAGTGGCCCTCGTTCATGTGGAAGCGATCGGGCTCGAAGCCGATCGCCTCGAGGGCACGGCGGCCGCCCATGCCGAGGACGATCTCCTGCTTGAGGCGGTAGCGCTCGTCGCCGAGGTAGAGGCTGTCGGTGATCGTCCGATCCTCGGCGTCGTTCTCCTCGAGGTCGCTGTCGAGGAGGTAGACCGGGACCTCGTGGCCGTCGATCCCCTCGACCGCCGTCCGCCACACGCGGAGCGCGACCGTGCGGCCGGCGACCTCGACCTCGACGCGGACGTCGAGGCACTTGAGGTACTGCTCGGGCCACCAGTGCACCGCGCCCTCCACCTGCTTGCCGTCGGCGATCTCCTGCTTGAAGTAGCCCTTCCGGTAGAGGAGCGAGACGCCGACCATCGGCACGCTGAGATCCGCGGCCGCGCGGAGGGTGTCGCCGGCGAGCATCCCGAGGCCGCCGGAGTACGTCGGGATGTCGTTCTGCAACCCGAACTCCATGCAGAAGTAGGCGATCTTGGGGCTAGGGGTCGAATGGAGCGGGTTCATCGGAGTTTCTCCCGGGCAAAAACGCAAAGGACCACGCCAACGGCGTGGTCCCGGCGATGATTAGGCGACGCGCGATCTCGGTCAAGCCAAAAGGATCACAGCGTTCACCCGGCCCGCAAGCTGCGCGGGCGCGTTGTTCAGGGCTTTAGGCCTCGGGGATGTCAAAGACGAAGTGGACCTCGTCCATCGCCATGCCGTCGTCGATCGTGATCGTCGTGTCCCAGACGCCCGCCATGTGGAGGTCCACGGGCGTCACCGTGTATTGACCGCCGCCGTCGACGGTGACCTCCGCGACGCTGTTCGAGCCGTGGTCATGCGCCGGCATCCACGGCGTCACGGTGACCGTCCCGGCCTCGACACCCGCGCCGCCGCCGTCGGTGATCATCAGCGTCCAGGTGTTGACGCCCTTGATCGGCGGGCTCGGATCGCTGGTCAGCGCCACCGTGAACGCGCCCGCGTCGCTGGCCTTGGTGATGCCGTCCATGTACTCGTCGACGTCGACGCCGCCGGTGTCCGTGTCGGTGTCCGTCCCCGTCCCGGTGTCCGTCCCCGTCCCGGTGTC
>JAGQIT010000459.1 GCA_020431135.1 Myxococcales bacterium
GCGCTCCTCGAGGCGGCGATCGCCGCGGGGGCGGTCTTCCGCCAGAGCTCGGTCGAGGGGCTCCTCTTCACGGACGGGCCGCGCCAGCGGGTCGTCGGCGCAGCGACGGCGCACGGCGACGTGCGGGCGCCCGTGGTCGTCGGGGCCGACGGCGCGACGTCGATCGTCGCGCGCTCGCTCGGCGTGTCGCGGCTCCCCGAGCGCGCGCGCTCGCTGGCGATCCGCGGCTACGTCGAGATCGACGGCGGCGACGCCGAGCTCCTCCTCCACTTCTTCAGCGAGGCGCAGCCCGCCTACGGGTGGTTCTTCCCCTGCGGCGACGGCCTCGCCAACGTCGGCGTGTTCCTCCGGCGGAGCACCTACGCGCGCCGCCACAGGCCGCTGCGCGCGCTCCTCGGCGACTACCTCGGCCGCCCCGACGTCCGCCGTCGGATCCGCGGCCGCGCGCCCCTCGAGGTCGCCTCGTGGCAGCTCCCCCTCTTTGATCGCGGGCGGCCGCGGGTCTTCCCCGGGGCGCTCCTCGTCGGCGACGCGGGCGGCTTCATCAACCCCTTCACGGGCGCCGGCATCTACGAGGCGATGGCCACGGGTCGCGCGGCGGCGGCGACGATCCTCGACGCGGCGGCGCGCGGCGACCTCGGGTGCCGCGGGCTCGCCCCCTACAACGCCGCGTGGGAGGCGGAGCTCGGCCGCTCCCTCATCTTCGGCGCGCTCGCGCAGGAGGGCCTGACGCGCGCGCCCTGGGCGATGGAGCTCGCCTTCCCAGCGGCCGGCGCCCTGACGCCGCTGACCCGCGTGCTCAGCCACTGGATGTTCTCGACGCGACGCTGAGCTCGCGCGTCGACGCCTCGTCCGGGAGGCCCGAGCTCAGGAGACCGAGGCCCGCACGGCGCGTCGCAGCTCGGCGAGCCCGAGGGGCTTGCGGAGCACCCGATCCGCGCCGAGGGCGAGGGCTCGCTCGGCGACCTCGGCCCCGCCGAGCCCGGTCACCAGCAGCACCGGGAGGTCGGGGTTGCGCTGGCGCAGCCAGGCGAGGACCTCGAAGCCGTCGACGCCCGGCATGTCGACGTCGAGAACGAGCAGGTCGGGGAGGTCGCGTGCCCCCGTACGCGGCGCTCCTCGGCGGCTCGGATCGCCGACCTCGCAGGGGCTCGCTGGCCTCGCGGAGCACGCCTGCGATACTCCTCTGCATGCTCCGCGCGCTCGCGATCGTGGGCCTCTCGACGCTGCTCGGCGTCGAGTCTGGTTGCGTCGCGCGATCGAGCCCGAACACGTCTGCGCCGGTCGGCGCGTCGCAGGCGCGGGCGCCCGGGGCGGCGCGTGAAGAGGGCGGGTCGCCGCCTGTCGTCCGCCCCGATGATCGCGACAGCGACGGCGTCCCCGACTTCGTCGACGCGTGCCCCGATCTCCCGGAGGACCGCGACGACTTCGAGGACGACGACGGCTGCCCCGATCGCGACAACGACGGCGACGGGATCCCGGACGCCCACGAGTGGCTCGGCGACCGGTGGAGCAACTGCGACCAGCAGACCGTGAACGGGGTGACCTACGACTGCCGCAACGTCCCCGAGGACTTCGACGGCGAGGCGGATCACGACGGCTGCTGGGATGAGTCGATCTGCTACCCGCCGACCCTCGGCGTCGCTCCCGTCTACGATCCAGAGACCCTTCGCTTCGCCGACGCCGAGGTCGACGCGGCCTTCGCCGAGGCCGCGCAGGCGCTCGCCGAGCGGCCCGACGCGACGCTGACGTTGACCGGCTACAGCGGCCCGCTGGTCTCGACGCAGACGGACAGGAGGCGCTCGCTGGAGGCCGCCGAGGCGCTGCGGCGGGCGCTGGTCCGCCGCGGCCTCCCGGCGAGGCGGATCGAGGTCCGGGGGATCGGCGACGCGTCGGAGGGCTACGACTACCAGAGCGCCGAGGAGCGCCGCGTGAACTTCCGCGTCGAGCTCGTCGGGAGCTGGGGATGCGAGACAAAGCCGACCAAGTCGCGCGCGAAAGCGCAAGAACTCCGCGCGCGGACGACCGCGGGGCCTGCCAGGCTCGATCCCCCTCCTGGACGTCATCGTATGGATCCGCTCAAGCGCCTCGTCTGCCTGCTCGTTCTCACCCTCGTCCTGCCCGCCGCGTGCAAGAGCGGCGAGGGGGACACGGCGACCGCGACCGGCGGCGACGACAGCGTGTGCAAGCTGCCCTGCGCGAGCGCCGACGACTGCGGCGGCGCGGCGAGCCTCGTCGACTGCGTCGCCGGCTACTGCGAGTACGTCGGCTGCGACGCCGACGCGGACTGCAGCGGCGGTTCGGTCTGCCGGGTGATCGACGGCGTCAGCGTCTGTCTGGTCGATTGTACAGGCGACGCTGATTGCGCGATGATCTACACGATGAAGTGCGTCGCCGACGACAACGGCGACAACTACTGCGATTACGATCCGGGCCCCGGCGGCTG
This sequence comes from Myxococcales bacterium, assembly GCA_020431135.1. Lineage (GTDB taxonomy): Bacteria > Myxococcota_A > Polyangia > Nannocystales > Nannocystaceae > JADJRG01. The sequence continues at coordinate 2,447 of JAGQIT010000459.1, forward strand.
CGCCGAGGATCGCGACTGCGAGGGCAACGGGGGGATCTGTGATGCCCAGGCCGGCGAATGTCACTGCAGCGACGACGCCAGCTGCGAGGCCGCGAGTGTGTGCATTTAGCGGCGCGCGCGGATCGTCCAGCGTGCTCGCGCGCGTTCCGTGCCCGGGCAATTTCGACGGATGGCCGCCGGGCATTGCGCTGCGGCGCCGTCGGGGGTCGGCGCGGAGCTGCGCGCTGACCCCCGACGGCGGCCTGTCATCTGCGCACAACCGCGGTCGAGCGCGACGTTCCTCCGTGTGTTGGCGGGGAGAGAGTGGTACTCACCTGCAATGCCGAAGAAGCGCTACCCCCTGTCCTCAGGTTCATCCTCGGTCGTCGAGCTCGAGTGGCGCGGCATGTGGAAGGACTTCACCGTCCGCGTCGACGGCCAGACGCTCGGCACGATGAACGGCCAGGGCGAGCTGACCAAGGGCGGCAGCTGGGCGCTCGCCGACGGCTCGACGTTGGAGGTGTCGCTGGCGAAGTCGGCCCTGGGGGCCGAGCTCCAGGTCCTGCGCGACGGGGCGCCGCTGCCGGGGTCGCCCACCGATCCGCAGGCGCAGATGAACAGCGCCGCCGGGATCGCCTTCTTCATCGCCGGCCTCAACGTGCTCCTCGGGGTCATAGCGATGGCCACCGAGTCGCAGCTCCTCGCGGAGCTCGGGCTCGGCTGGGGTTCGATCGTCTTCGGCGCGATCTTCCTCGGCCTCGGCTTCGGCATCCGCAAGGGCTCGCTCATCGCCCTCATCGCCGCCATCGCCCTCTTCGCCCTCGACGGCGTCCTCGGCCTCTGGTGGGTGATCGAGGCCGGCGGCCGCCCGGGCGTCGGCGGCATCGTCTTCCGCGTCTTCCTGATCGTGGCGATGGCCAAGGCGATCGGCGCGGCGAAGACGCTCAAGGCGTCGAAGTCGGCGTAGTCCGCCGCCCGTCGCTCGGCCGCGGCCGCTCGCGCGCGAGGAGGCCGAGGAGCGCCGAGTCCTGGACCTCGCCGCCGACGCGCCAGCGCTCGCGCAGGTAGCCCTCGCGGCGGAAGCCGTGGCGCTCGAGGAGGGCGAGCGAGCGGTGGTTGCGGGGGTCGACGTCGGCCTCGAGGCGGCGCAGGCCGAGGGGCCCGAAGGCGTGATCGATGAGGACGGCGAGCGCCTCGCCCATCAGCCCGCGACCCCAGCGCGCGCTGGCGAGGGCGAAGCCGACCTCCGCCCGGAGATGGGTGCGGTCGATGCTCGCCAGGGTGCAGGTGCCGATCACCCGATCCTCGCCGCGGAGGACGACGCCCCACTGATAGAGCGAGCCCTCGCGGAAGTGGGCGTGGATCGACTCGAGGAGGCGCGCCGCCTGATCGCGCGCGGTGTAGGCGGGCCAGCTCCAGTACTCGGTGACCTTCGGGTCGCCGAAGAGGGTGAAGAGGCCGTCGACGTCGCGCGCCTCGAGCCAGCGCAGCGCGACGCGCTCGCCGAGCAGCGTCGGCAGGCGGTCGCGGTCGGGTGCCTCGTCGCGGGGGTCCATGGGCGCGAGGATAGTCGGGCGTCAGCGCGAGGTCAGCCCGGCGTGGGCCGGCGAATGTGCGGGAGAGCGTCGCGCCGGCGGAGCCCGGATAGACGCGTGTTCGCCGGGGAAACACGCCGACGCGCCCGCTCCGAGGGTGACGTCGGTGTCATACCCGGCGCGCGCGTCGTGATCGCGGCGTCGGAGATCGGCGCTGGAGCGAGGCTCCTGCGCGCTCCGCTCGGGGCACGATTCTTGCTCTTTCGGGGGCGCCCGCGGGCTCTGCGGGCAGACAGGAATTCAATGAAGTCGCGCATCCTCCCCGCCCTCGCCCTCCTCACCGGCCTCACGCTCGCGGCCCAGGCCTCCGCCGAGACCACCGGGCCGCCGCCGCCGTCCGTCTACTTCGCGACGCCGGCGAACGGCACCGAGTACGACACCGCGCCGGTGACGATCGACGTCGAGACGATCGGCCAGGACAGCGAGGAGGTGCTGCTCGAGCTCGGCCTCCTCGTCGACGGCGTCGAGCACGAGACCATCTGCGAGCTGGTGTCGCCCTGCACCTTCGTCGACGTCACCCTCGACATGGGCGAGCACCAGCTCACGGCGCGGATGACCACGGACGGCGGTCTCTACTCGACGTCGATCATCGTCTACGTCGGCGTCCCCGCGCCCGACCCGACGACGGACGGGACCGACAGCAGCACCAGCGACGGGACGGACGGGACGGACGGGACGGACGGGACGGACGCGACCGACGGCGATCCGACCGCGGGAGACACGGACACGAGCGGCGCGGACACGGACTCCGGGACGGATGACGGCGCGACGGACGGGGACATGCCGGTGGAGGAGGGCTGCGGCTGCGCTGCGATCGAGGGCGGCCCAGGGCAGGCGTCGCTCCTCCTCTTCGGCCTCCTCGCGCTCCTGAGGCGCCGGCGATGAGGTCGCGGGCGCTCGGCCTCGGCCTCGGCGTCGTTCTCGGCCTCGGCGGCTGCGCCGAGCCTGAGGGCGTCGGCTCGATCCGGGCCCAGCGCCTCAATCGCGTCCACTACGCCAACTCGCTCCGCGATCTCACCGGGGTCGCCCCCGCGCTCCTCGGGCAGCTCCCGGCCGACGAGCCCGGCCTCGGCTTCGACACGATGGCCGAGCTCCTCACCGTCTCACCGCTGCTCCTCGAGCTCCTCGAGAGGATCACCGAAGAGGCCGTCACCGCGGCGCTCGGGCCCGAGGGCCCGCTGCGCGCCGAGCTCGTCCCCTGCGACGCCGACGCGATCGGCGGCCGCGCCTGCGCCCGTGAGGTCATCGCCGGCTTCGTCCCGCGCGCCTGGAGGCGGCCGATCACGCCCGCGGAGGAGGCCGCGCTCCTCGAGCTCTACGACGCTGGCGAGGAGCTCGGCCTCGGCTTCGACGGCGCGGTCGGCCTCGTTCTCCAGTCGACGCTGCTGTCGCCGAACTTCCTCTTCCGCGTCGAGCGGCGCGCGGCGGCGGGGGAGGGGTCGGCGCGCCTCGACGGCGTCGAGCTGGCGGCGCGCCTCTCCTACTTCCTGTGGAGC
>JAGQIT010000460.1 GCA_020431135.1 Myxococcales bacterium
GCGAGATCAGGAACATCTTGACGGTGTCGTTCATGGTCGTCGTGGGGCTCTCGCCGGCGGAGCGTGGGTGCCCCGAAGTGGTGGTCAGCCGCGGGCGGCCGGGCGGCGATGCGAGCCCCGGGGAGCATACATCGCGGCGCGGCCGGGCGGGTAGCGAGCGGCGGATCTCCGCGGGGGCCCGCCGCAGGGGAAAAAACGCCCGCCGTCGCGACGCGCGGTGCTATCCTCCGGCCTTCGATCGCCGATGTCTAAGCTGCCAACGACGCGCTCTGAGAACGCCTTCGCCGACGGGAAACCGGCATATACGCCGGTCCAGGCGCTGACGGAGGCCAACCGCTGCCTCTACTGCGCCGACGCGCCCTGTGTGCAGGCGTGCCCCACGGGGATCGACATCCCCGAGTTCATCCGCAAGATCGCCACCGACAACCTCCGGGGCTCCGCGCGGACGATCTTCGCCGCCAACATCTTCGGCATGAGCTGCGCCCGCGTCTGTCCGGTTGAGGTCCTGTGCGTCGGCAAGTGCGTCTACAACGAGATGGACGTCCCGCCGATCCAGATCGGCAAGCTNNCAAGCTCCAGCGCTACGCCACCGACGCGGCCTACGAGCGCGGCGATCGCTTCTTCACGGCCGGCCCCGACACGGGCAAGCGCGTCGCCCTCCTCGGCGGCGGCCCGGCGTCGCTCGCCGCCGCGCACGAGCTGCGCCGGCAGGGCCACGCGTGCACGATCTTCGAGCAGGCGGAGCTCCTCGGCGGCCTCAGCACGACCGGCGTCGCCCCCTACAAGATGAAGGCCGATCGCGCGGTCGAGGAGGTCGCGTGGGTCCTCGGGATCGGCGGGGTGGAGGTCCGCACGGGCGTCCGCGTCGGTCAGGACGTCGCGATCGCCGAGCTCCTCCGCGACTACGACGCGGTCTTCGTCGGCCTCGGCCTCGGCGCGGATCGGCTCCTCCAGCTCCCCGGCGCGGACCTCACGGGGATCCGCGGCGCCGTCGACTGGATCGCCGAGCTCAAGACCGGGGTCGTCGCCGCCGACGGGATCGCCAGCGCCGTCGTGATCGGCGGGGGCAACACGGCGGTCGACGCCGTCCGCGAGCTCCGCGGCCTCGGGATCGCCGACGTCGTCCTCGCCTACCGCGGCGACGAGGCGCGGATGAGCGGATACGCGCACGAGTGGGCGGGCGCCAAGGTCGAGGGGGTCCGCGGGGTCTTCGGCGTCCAGCCGCTGGCGTTCGAGGGCGAGGGCGGCGCGGTCAAGGCCGTGCGCTTCGCCTGCCTCGACGCCGACCGCCAGCCGACCGGCGAGGAGCTCGTCCTCGTCGCCGACCGCGTCCTCCTGGCGATCGGCCAGGGCCGCCTCGGCGAGCTCTTCGCCGCCGTCGACGGCGTCGCGCTGGATCGCGGCCGCCTCGTCGTCGACGCCGACGGCCGCACCCAACACCCGAAGATCTTCGCCGGGGGCGACTGCGCCAACGGCGGCAAGGAGGTCGTCAACGCGGTCGCCGAGGGCAAGCGCGCGGCGATCGCCATCGACCAGCTCCTGCGCGGAGGGGAGTCCTCGTGAGCGTCCAAGCTTCGCCCGATCTGACCGCGAATTGCGCGGGGATCATCACCCCCAACCCCTTCTGGCTCGCCTCGGCGCCGCCGACGAACTCCGGCGATCAGATCATGCGGGCGTTCGACGCCGGCTGGGGCGGCGCCGTCTGGAAGACCCTCGGGCAGCCGATCCAGAACGTCTCGAGCCGCTTCGGCGGGCTCCACTACCGCGGCACCCGGGCGATCGGCTTCAACAACATCGAGCTGATCAC
>JAGQIT010000461.1 GCA_020431135.1 Myxococcales bacterium
GGCAAGCGGGTGATCGAGGTCGCCTACGTCGGCTTCCTCCCGCTCCACGGCGCCCGCCAGCTCGTCGTCAAGACGGTGAAGATCCACGAGTCCAAGGCCGCCGCGGTCGCCCCCCAGGGGGGCTCGCTGACGCCGCTGCTGTCGGCGCCGCGGGCCCTCGTCCACGCGACGGTCGACGTCCTCGGCGACGTCGTCCGGGCGATCCGCAGCCAGCTCGACGAGCTCGCCGAGCAGGTCGAGCGCCGGCGGGCGGCGGCCGAGCGGGCCCTCGACGAGCTAGACGGCGCCTCCTCGTAGCGCGCGCGCTGCGAACGTCCGAGCTGTCCTCCGCGATCGTGAGGGATGATCGTGGTCGGCGAGGGCAGGCGGGCGTCGCCGATCCTCCGCGACGGCGCCGCGACGGGGCCGCGAGGCGGGCACGCGGGCTCCGGAGAGCCGCCGCGGGCCCGCATCGGCCGCGCTGGGCCTCCCTCGGCCGCCGTGCTAGAACGCCAGGCCCATGTCGAAACGGGTCCTGGTCACCGCTGCGCTCCCCTACGCCAACGGCTCGATTCACCTCGGGCATCTCCTCGAGGCGGTGCAGACCGACGTCTACGTCCGCGCGCGCCGGCAGGCCGGCGACGACGTGATCTTCATGTGGGCGGCCGACACCCACGGGACGCCGATCGAGCTCCGCGCCCGCCGCGAGGGGATCACCCCCGAGGCGCTGATCGAGCGCGCCCACGCCGAGCACCTCGCGGTCTTCACCGGCTTCGGCATCGGCTTTGACATCTACTACACGACCCACTCGGAAGAGACGACCAGGCACGCGACGGCGATCTTCAAGGCGATCGAGGACAGTGGGGGGATCGCCAGCCGCGAGACCGAGCAGCTCTTCTGTCCCCACGACCAGATGTTCCTGCCGGATCGCTTCGTCAAGGGGACGTGCCCGAAGTGCGGGGCCGCCGATCAGTACGGCGACGTCTGCGAGGTCTGCGGCGCGACCTACTCGCCGACGGACCTCAAGGACGCGGCCTGCTCGCTGTGCGGGACGGCGCCGCAGCTCGCGTCGTCGGAGCACCTCTTCGTCCCCCTGGCGAAGCACGAGGCGTTCCTGCGCAGCTGGCTCAAGGCGCCCGAGGACGGCGGCGCGACGCGCCTGCAGCCGACGGTGCGCAACTACGTCCAGGGCTGGGTCGACCAGGGGCTGCGCGACTGGGACATCTCCCGCGACGCGCCCTACTTCGGCATCGAGATCCCGGGGCACCCGGGGAAGTACTTCTACGTATGGTTCGACGCGCCGATCGGCTACATCGGCGCGACCGAGCGCTGGTGCGCCGACAACGGCCGCGACGCCGCCGACTACTGGAAGGCGACGCCGGAGGACGCCGAGATCGTCCACGTCATCGGCAAGGACATCGTCTACTTCCACTGCCTCTTCTGGCCGGCGATGCTCCACGCGGCCGGCTACAACACGCCGTCGCGCGTCCAGGTCCACGGCTGGCTGCAGGTCAACGGCGAGAAGATGTCGAAGACCCGCGGGACCTTCATCCTCGGCAGCACCTACCTCGAGCACGCGGCGCCGGAGTACCTGCGCTACTACTTCGCGGCCAAGCTCGGCGCCGAGCAGGGGGACATCGACCTGAGCATGGAGGACTTCGCCAACCGGGTGAACGCCGACCTCGTGAAGAAGGCGGCGAACCTGGCGAGCCGGGCGATCAAGTTCGTCGGCGGGCGCCTCGGCGGGCGGGCGAGCGTCGCCGCAGAGGACGCGGCGCCGCTGCTGGCCAAGGCCCGCGAGCGCCTCGCGGCCGCCCCGGGCCTCTTCCGCGACTTCGAGAGCGGCAAGGCGATGCGCCTGGCGATGGAGATCGCCGAGGACTTCAACCTCTACCTGACCGAGGCGGCGCCGTGGAAGCTGGTGAAGACCGATCCCGAGCGCGCCCGCGCGGTCTGCACGGCGGTGATCGAGGCCTGCAAGATGATCGCCGCGATCCTGAAGCCGGCGCTCCCCGGCTGGGCCGAGAAGGTCGAGCGCATGCTCAAGCTCGACGCGCCGCTCGACTTCGTCAACGCCGCCGAGCCGCTGCCGGCGGACCTCGAGGTCGGCGAGTACGAGACCCTCGCCGAGCGCCTCGATCCGAAGGTGCTCGACGCGATCATCGAGGCGAGCAAGGAGAGCGTCGCGGCGAAGGGGCCGGCGGTCGCCGACGCGCCGGACTACGAGGTCGAGCCGCTCCAGCCCGAGGTCGCGATCGACGACTTCGTCGGCCTCGACCTCCGCGTCGGCCGGGTCGTCGCCGCGGCCGCGGTCGAGGGCTCGAACAAGCTCCTCCACCTGACGCTGGATCTCGGGCCGCTCGGCAGCCGCAGCGTGTTTTCCGGGATCGCCAAGAGCTACGCGCCGGAGGCGCTGATCGGCAAGAACGTCGTGGTCTTCGCCAACCTAAAGCCGAGGAAGATGCGCTTCGGGCTGAGCGAAGGGATGGTCCTCGCCGCGGGCGAGGCGGCGGACAAGATCACGGTGCTCGAGCTCGACGCGAAGGCGCGGCCGGGCGAGCGGATCTCGTAGGCGACGCGCCCCTGTCTTATGGGGCAGAATTGCGAGAGGCCGGCGTCGCGCCGGCCTCACTCAGTTCTCCGCGACGCGACGCGGGCCCCGTGCGCGGGCGAGGCGGCGGACAAGACCACGGGCGAGTCGACGGTGCGAGGTCGGGTGCCGCTCTTGTGTGTCGAGTCGCCAGGAGCGGGCGTCGTGGCCCTTCGAGGGCTCCGCGGGGGAGAGGGCCGAGCCCCCGCGGAGCGGCCCGAAATTGACGGAGGCCAGCGCTCCGCCGGCCTCCGCCTCGCACGTCCGCGCCGCCTAGAGCGCGTGCTGGAGGGCGCGGTGGACCGAGCGCTCGAAGGTGTTGAGGCGCTCGGTGAGGCGGCCGCGGGTGATCGCGCGGGCCTGCTCGAGGAGGCGCTCGATGGCGATCTCCGCGGCGGTGATCACCCGGCCGCGCCAGGTCAGGCGGCGATGGGTGGCCTCGCGCAGCTCCTGCAGCGACATGAGGAGGTGGGTCTCGATGCGCTCCGCGAGCCGGCTGAAGTCCGGATCGGGGTAGACGAGGTTGTAGTGGATGAGGCTCGAGAGGGCGGCGCAGGCCTTGCTTTGGGCGCGCTGGAAGAGCGCCTCCTTGCGCCGCAGATCGGGCTGATGGACGCCGTCGGTGAGGAGCTGAAGGAAGGTCCGCAGCGCCTCCTCGGGCTCCTCGAGGAGGGTCTGATCGGCCCGCGGGTCGCGGCGAGCCTCGGCGATGCCGCTGAGGATCGTCGTCGCAATCGCGAAGGCGTCGAGCTCGCGGATCGTGTTGGGGTAGTCGCGCGAGCCGGGCTCGGCGGGGGGCGGCGCCGGCTCAAAGGAGACGGTGAAGCTCGGGCGGGGCAGGGCGCCGGAGAGGTCGGGGCGCGGCTCGGTCGGCGGGAGGGTCTCGGCGACCGGGACGGTCTCCGGATGGGCGGTGCGCGGCGGCTCCGCGGGCGCGCTCGGGGCGGCCTTGCGGCGCTTGCCCTTCTTGCCGATGTCCTCGAGATCGGCGCGGTTGATGACCCACCGCGAGCCGATCCGTCGGGCCCGGAGGCGGCCGGTCTGGGCCATATGCCGGACCGTACGCTCGCTCTTGCCGATGATATCTGCTGCTTCCTTGATCGAGAGCTCCATGGTCGGCGCGGATACTAACCGAGGTCGGCAAGTCGCTGGCAATTTCCGGCGAAAGATTGCCGGCGCCGGCAAGCCGCTGCGAGCGCGACGCCGGATCCGGATCCGCGTCGTTGTCCGCAGATCACCGCTGCGGTCGCGTGAACACCATGTAGCGGGCTCCGCAGCGATCCTCGTGGCGGCCCGAGGATGGTTGCCGCGGGGGGCTGGGCAGCGGACGGAGCTGCGCTATGTTTGCGCAGACATGCGAAAGCCTGAGCACCAATGGGAGACGCGTAGCTACCGCGCGCGTCGTCGGTCGGAGCTTGAGCCTGAGTGGCGAGACGCTCCTCGCGCGGAGTCCTTCGACCTCGATCCTGTCGGCGAGCTGCCGGCCGCGAGGGCCTGGTTCAGCCTCGAGCGCCAGGTCTTCGGGCTGCCGCCCGCGGTGATCGACGCGGACCTCGTGCACGCAGCGAGCGCATGGGTGGTCGCCCGCGGCGGTCGGACGCTCAACCTCGTCGACGCCCGCGGGAGCTCCGTCGCCGCCGGCCCGATCGACGTCTGGGCGCTCGGCAGCCCGCCGATCTCCGCGCCGAAGACGCTGGTCACGCTCTGCCCGTCGAACGCCGAGATGGTCGCGGCCCTCGGCTGCTTCGACCGCGTGGTCGCCTGCGAGGACTCCTCCGACTATCCCCTCGAGGTCCGCGAGCGCGAGCGCCTCGGCCCCGACCTCGCGCCGGATCTCGACCGCGTCGCCGCCCTCGCGCCGGGGCTGGTGGTGAGCTCGCTGTCGGTGCCGGGGATGGAGCGGGTGGTCACCGGCCTGCGGGCGCGGGGGATCCCGCAGGCGGTCCTCGCACCTCGCAGCCTCGCCGAGGTCGAGGCGGAGGCCCGCGCGCTCGGGCGCTGGCTCGGGGCGGAGGGGGCGGCGGCTGCCCTCTGCGATCGCCTGGAGGGCGAGCGGGCGGCCCTCCTTGCCGCCCGCCCGGCGACGCCGCTGCGGGTCTACCTCGAGTGGTGGCCGCGGCCGATGTTCACCCCGGGGGCGCTCTGCTACTCGAACGAGCTGATCGCGCTCGCCGGCGGGATCAACGTCTTCGGCGATCGGCCAGGCTCGAGCCTCGAGGTCAGCCCGGCCGAGCTCGTCACCGCGGCGCCCGACCTCTGCTTCGTCTCGTGGTGCGGGGTCGCCGAGGCCAAGCTCGACCCCGGCAACCTGATCCGGCGGCCTGGCCTCGAGGACCTGGAGGCGGCCCGGACCGGCCGGGTCTATCCCCTCGACGAGGCCTTCGCCGGTCGGCCGGGGCCGCGGATGCTGGAGGCCGCCCGGCGGATGGCGGCGGCGATCGAGGAGATCGCGCGCGCGCGCTGATTTTTTTGCCGCCGCCCGGCGACGTGCGAGTGTGCGGCGATGTTCCCCAAGGCAGAGGCCCAGATCCGGCGCCTGGTCGAAGAGCTGAGCCACCATCGCGGCTACCGGACGCTCTGGCTCGACCGCCGGGGCTACCTCTGCCACTCGGAGCCGGACGACGACTACGAGTCGGTCGGCTTCACCTACGTCACCACCGTCTTCCGGCCGGGGGCCGACGAGCTCGGCGGGATCCTCGGGTCCTTCTTCGCCGCGCGCGAGCGCGAGCGCGAGATCGCCCACGGCCTCGTGCCGCTCCTGGCGACCGCCTAGACG
>JAGQIT010000462.1 GCA_020431135.1 Myxococcales bacterium
CGATGACGGCAACGACGTCAACAGCGACGACTACGTCAACGTCTGCCTCCTGGCTACCTGCGGCGACGGGGTCCTCCACGAGGGCGTCGAGGAGTGCGACGACGGCAACGACGTCAACGACGACGAGTGCGCCAACGACTGCACCTCGAACCAGTGCATGCCCTCGGGCGCCCGGGCGCCCTTGAACAGCATCGGCAACGACACGGCAAGCGGCTGCTGGAACGGCAACCCCTGCGCCTACAACCAGTACCAGTGGACCAGCAGCCACGGGCAGAACTTCCAGGCCTTCAACCAGGGGATCACCTGCTCGGGCGTGAAGACCTGCGTCGAGAACGTCGGCATCACGACCTACTCGAGCTCGACGGTCTGCCAGGGCAAGTGGGACGTCCTCTGCGACAACGTCCTGGTCGGGACGATCGACACCTACAACAAGGGCGGCTGCATCGGCTCGGCGATGGCGAACAACTGCAAGATCACCTTCGAGCCCCGCGAGTGCGCCCAGATCCGCCTGGTCGCGGTGACCGACGGCAACAACACGACGGGCTGCTGCGGCGGCTCGAACCCGGATACGATGCTGACGGGCGTCAGCGCCTGGTAGGGCAGCGTCTCGGCGGCGCAGGAGGAGCCCCGCCGCTTCGGCGGGGCTCGCCTGTTCTCGCGTCCGTCGGGGCGCTCGGCCGCGGACCCGGACGACGAAGCTCCTCCCGGCGTTCGCCTTCATGGCCGCGTCGGTGGGGGTGCTCAGAGGCTTCGCAGTGGGCTCGGGACGGCCTGGATGTCCCGAGCAGGACCCCGAGAACGACGAAGCCCCCGCCGGGGCGGGGGCTCGTACGCGTCCGCGACCTGCCTAGAAGGTCAGGAGGAAGCGGAAGTACGGGGTGACGGTGAAGACGTCGTCGACGAGGTAGCGGCGGCCGACGTTGTCGATGACGTCGCGGCGGACCGGGTTGACCTCGGCGGTGTTCGGCTCGACGCGCTCCGGGTCGCTGCCGCCGGCGTCCGCGTCGCCGCGGCCGGCCATCGTGATGAAGTGGCGCGTGTTGGTCAGCGCCTGGACGCCGATGCTCAGGGACGCGGTCTTGCTCAGCTGGGCGTTGAGGCCGCCGCGGAAGCCGAAGGTCGCGAAGTCCTGGAGATCGGTGATGCCGTTGAAGACCTCGCAGCCGCCGGAGCCCGAGTTCTCGATGTAGTTCGGATCCTCGGGGTTGTTGCCGGCGTACTGGACGACGCGGTTGATGTCCTGCTGGGTGCAGGCGCCCGAGGCCGGGTCCTTGGTGCCGACGAGCGCGGGGCTGTCGGAGAAGAGTTCCCACGCCTCGCTGTAGCCGCGGCCGTTGTAGCGGAGCTGGGCGAGGCCGCGGAGCTCGATGGCCACGCGCTTCGACTTCGCCTTGCGCTCGAAGGGGACGATCTCCGTACCGAAGGAGACGCCGACCATCGACTGCGGGTTGATCTTCGTCTGGGCGCCGAGGCTCGAGAAGTTGCGGAACTCCGTATTGCCGGCGCGGATGCCCTGGTACCAGTACGCGGTGAAGAAGGGGTCGAGAAAGCGGTAGCGCCGCGACAGCGCCGTCCACACGCCGAGCTCGTGGATGCCGCGACCGACACGGTGGTTGCCCGCCGGGTCGTTGTTGATGATGTCGCGCGAGAAGGTCATCGGCTTGCCGATCGCGAACCGGCCCTCGAGGCCGATGATCCACGTCGGCATGTGCGACAGCCGCTCCTGGTTGAGGATGCCGATCTTCAGGCCGACGTGGAGCTGATCGATGCCGCGGCGCGTCGGGCCTTGGAAGATCGTCTCGGTGTCGGCGCCGCCGAAGTTGCCGTAGGGGTTCGACGTGTTGGTCGCGTCGAAGCCGTCGCGGGGGATGATCCCGTCGCGGATCGACGTCGAGTTCATGTGGTTGACGCAGGTCGCCACGGGGTTCGTGGCGTTGACCTGGTCGGAGTACACACAGGGGTCGGCTTCCTGGTCGAACGAGTAGTTCCGGTTGTCGCTGACGACCACGGGCAGCGCGGCGTAGACCGCGATGTCCTTGTAGAGGCCGATCTCCATCCGCGGGAGCACCGTGTGGCGCTGCTGGCGGTAGAGGAGGTCACGGGCGATGTGGTTCGTCGTGCCGTCGCTCCACTCGCGGAGGATGGCCGCCTTCTTGAAATCGAAGTCGTAGCCGACGCCGAAGTGGAGGTCGAAGGGGTTGCCCTCGTCAAAAGAGCTCGCCACCCGAGTGACCTCCGCCGCCGAAGCGGTCGTCGAGATCCCGAGGAAGAGGCCCACAACGGGGAGCAAGCCGCATAGTTTCCGCATATGGAGCACCTCAGAAGGGGTCGCTGCACGCTACCAGCGCGCAGGCGCATGCGTCAACATTCCGGGGGGGCGCCCTGTGGGCGCCACGGCGCGGTTGGGCGGGCTTTTGCGGTCGCCCGCAGGGTCGCGCAGCGGGGCGATGCGCGCTCGCGGCCGCTGAATTTTCGTCCGGCCGGGGCCTCGACCCACGGGCGCCGCCGCGGGCCGATCTCTGTCTTCGTCCGCGCATCGGCGGCTGCGCGGATCGCAGCGTCGGCGGGGGGTCGTCCTCACGACGAGCTCTTGGCGTCGTCGGCGGTCTCGCGCAGGCCCAGCTCCTTCATCTTGGACTGGAGCGAGCGCCGGCTGATCCCGAGGAGCCGGGCCGAGCGGGTGACGTTGGCGTCGGTCTTGCCGAGGGCGTCGCGGATCAGCGCCTCCTCTACCAGGCGCGAGCCGGCGCGGACGGCCTCCTTGAGGTCCAGGCCGAGCATCGACAGGGGCAGGCGGATGTAGCGGGGCTCGCCCTCCGCGCCCTCGTCGGCGGCCTCGGCGTCGTCGACCTCGCCCTCGTCGGCGCCCTCGGTGACATAGGACTCGGGGAGATCGCCGACGTCGATCTGCGCGCCCGAGGCGAAGAGGACCATGCGCTCGATCAGGTTCTCGAGCTCGCGGATGTTCCCGGGCCAGGCGTAGCGCTCGAGCGCGGCCAGGGCCGCGGCGGTGATCCCCGCGACCTCCTTGCCGAGGCGGTCGTTGCAGCGGCGGATGAAGTGCTCGATGAGCAGCGGCAGATCCTCGATGCGCTCGCGCAGCGGCGGCAGGTGGATCGGCACGACGTTGAGGCGGTAGTAGAGATCCTCGCGGAACGAGCCCTCCTTGACCGCCTCCTCGAGGTTGCGGTTGGTCGCGGCGACCAGGCGGACGTTGACGCGGATCGTCTTCACGCCGCCGACGCGCTCGAATTCGGACTCCTGGATCGCCCGCAGGAGCTTGACCTGGCTCTCCTTGGGGATCTCGCTGACCTCGTCGAGGAAGAGGGTGCCGCCGTCGGCGAGCTCGAAGCGGCCGGGCCGCGAGGAGATCGCCCCCGTGAAGGAGCCGCGCTCGTGGCCGAAGAGCTCGGACTCGACGAGGCCGCTGGGGATCGCCGCGCAGTTGACCCGGATGAAGGGCTGCTCGCGCCGCGGCGACCCGAGGTGGAGCGCGCGGGCGACGAGCTCCTTGCCGGTGCCGCTCTCGCCGGTGATGAGGACCGTCGACGGGCTCGCGGCGACCGTGCCGACGATCTCGCGGATCGTCGCGATCGCCGGCGAGCGGCCGACCATGCCGGCGTGGACGCAGGGATCGACGGGGGCCTCCTCGGCGGCGCCGGGGGCCGGCGCCGGCTCGCTCTCCGGGGTCGCCGACGACGGGCCGGCGCGCTCGCGGGTGGCGATCGCCTTCTCGACGACCTGGTGGATCTGATCGCGGTCGAAGGGCTTTTCGAGGTAGTCGAAGGCGCCGAGCTTGACCGCCTCGACCGCCGAGTCGACGGTCCCGTGGGCGGTCAGGAGGATCACCGGGAGGTTGGGCTCGTGGCGGGTGAGCTCGCGGAGGAGGCCGATGCCGTCGAGGTTGGGCATCCGCAGGTCGGTGATGACGACGTCGAAGGTCTTCGGCGGCGACGCCCGCACGCGGGCGAGGGCGGCGGCGCCGTCGACCTCGGCGTGGACCTCGTAGCCCTGCTGGCGCAGGAGGGCGCCGAGGACCTTGCGGAGGTTGGGCTCGTCGTCGACGAGGAGGATTCTGGGCTGGTGCGTGGACACGGTCGGCGCCTCGCTAAGCGGGTGGTTGGGGGTCGATCGGCAGCACCACGGTGAATTGGGCGCCGCCGTCATCGGGCGTGGTCACCTCGATCGAGCCCCGGTGATTCTCCACGATTCTCTGGCTGATGGGCAGGCCGAGGCCGGTGCCGCCGCTCTTGGTCGTGTGAAAAGGCACGAAGAGGTTGGTGAGCGTGTGCGAGGAGAAGCCGGGGCCGTTGTCGCGGACGGTGCAGATCACCGCGTCGCCGCTGGGGAGCCCCCGTCGGCGGACCCCGAGGCTGATCCGGACGATCCCGGGCGGATCCATGCCCATCACCGCGTCGATCGCGTTGCGCACGAGGTTGAGGAGCACCTGGCGCAGCGCCTCGCCGTCGCCGCGGACCATCGGCAGGAGCGGGGGCGCGGGGGCGACCACGACGCGCTCGCGGCTGGTCTCGTCGAGGAGGCGCACGGTCGCTTGCACGACCTCGGCCATGTTGACCGCGCTCATCTCGCCCTTGAACGGGCGCGAGTAGCGGAGGAACTGGGTGACGACGCGGTTGAGCCGGCCGACCTCCTCGACGATGACCTCGAGGAATTCGCGGGTGTCGGGGTCGACCTTGGTGACCGCCGGCTCGACGAGATCGACCGCGCCCTTGATCGCGCCGAGCGGGTTGCG
>JAGQIT010000463.1 GCA_020431135.1 Myxococcales bacterium
ACGACGTCGACACCGACGAGTGCGTGCAGAACTGCCTCCTCGCGGTCTGCGGCGACGGCTTCGTCCAGGAGGGGGTCGAGGAGTGCGACGACGGCAACGACGTGGACGACGACGAGTGCAGCAACGCCTGCACGCTGCCGGTCGCCAAGGCCCTGTGCGCGGACATAGCGACGACGATGAACGTGTGGGGGCAGCAGGCGAGCGGCGTCGACCTCCGGGCCTGGACGAACAGCACGCTCCACTACATCGGCTGCCCTGGCGACGGCTGCGACCCCAACACCTTCTACTGCAACGACGACGCGAACATGGAGCTCCTCGAGTTCGGGACCAACGCGAACTCGGCGATGCGCGCCGTCGTCGACCCGAACGACGCCAACGGCGACACCATGCCGAACTCCTACAACGGCTGCTGCAACGGGCCGCTCGGGCTGTGCAACAGCCCCGACGCCAACAACAACGGGGTCGTGATCAACGGCGGCGGCACCAACATCGAGGCGCTTTGTAACGCGCTCGGCTACCAGAACGGCGAGTACATCTCGACGGTGAACAACAACACCTGTCCGGAGCCGCACGTCCTCGACGCCGAGGGGCTGCAGTGGACCTCGGACTTCAGCAGCGGAGCAGGCTGGGGCAAGGCCTACCGCTGCACCACCTACAAGTAGCGGGGCGCCCCGCCTGCGGGGCCCCGCGCCGTGATACCGTGTCGTCGCCGGTGCTTTTCGAGGCGCTCCTCCTGACGCTCGCGGTCGCGCTCGCGGCGATCCCCCTGGCGCGGGCGCGCCCGGGGGGGCCCCTGGTCGCGCTCGTCGCCTGCTGCGTCGCGCTCGCCTGGGGCCTCGCGGTCCGCCACGAGCGGCCGCCGCCGCCGAACATGCCCGTCGAGGTCCGTGACGGCGGGTATGTCTCATCGGACAGGTGTCGGGCGTGCCACCCGTCCGAGTACGCGAGCTGGCACCGCACCTTCCACCGGACGATGACGCAGCGGGCGACGCCGGAGGCCTTCGCCGCCGACTTCGACGGCGTCGAGGTCACGCTCTGGGGGCAGCGCCACCGCTTCTTCCGCCGCGGCGAGGAGCTCTGGGTCGACATGCCGGACCCGACCGCCCCCGAGTCCGCGCCCCACCGCGCCCTCGTCGACGCGGCGGCGGAGCGCGCCCCGCGGGTCGAGCGGCCGATCGTGATGACCACCGGCTCGCACCACTACCAGGTGCTCTGGGTGCCGCGCACGCTCGACGAGGGGGAGCGCGACGTCATCAACCTGCGGATCGTCTACCTCATCGACGAGGGCCGCTGGATCCCGCGGAGCGCGGCCTTCCTCCAGCCGCCGGAGCTCCGCCAGGGGCTGGTCTCGTGGCGCCTCTCGTGCATCAAGTGTCACGCCACCCGCGGCCGCCCTGGGCCCGAGTTCGACACCGACGTCGTCGACTTCGGGATCGGCTGCGAGTCGTGTCACGGCCCGAGCGAGGCGCACATCGCCGCGCATCAGGATCCGCTGCGGCGCTACGCCGCCCACCTCGGCGACGACGCCGACGAGAGCGTCGTCAACCCGGCGCGCCTCGATCACGCGCGCGCCTCCGAGGTCTGCGCGCAGTGCCACAGCCTCCTCGCGATCCCGGACTCGGCGGCGTTCATCGCCGAGGGCACGCCCTTCCGGCCTGGACAGCCGATCCACGACGTCTTCCCCAACCTCCGCGGCGAGCTCCTCTCCGACGCCAAGCAGGGCGAGCGGCTGTGGGCCGACGGCGACGCGCGCGTCACCGGCAGCGAGTGGATCGGGGTTAGCGGCTCGCGCTGCTTCACGGAGGGCGAGCTCTCCTGCCTCTCCTGCCACTCGATGCACGCCGGCAGCCGCGACGACATGCTCGCCGCCGACGCGGAGGGCGACGGCGCCTGCACCTCGTGCCACGCGGCGGCCGACTACGCCGCCGCCTCGCACACCCACCACGCGGCCGACTCGAGCGGCAGCCGCTGCGTCAACTGCCACATGCCGCACACCTCCTACGGGCTCCTGAAGGCGGTCCGCAGCCACCGCATCGACAGCCCGGCGGTGGCGCGCAGCCTCGCGTCGCGGCGGCCGATCGCCTGCAACCTCTGCCACCTCGACCGCACCCTCGCCTGGACCGCCGAGACGATGCGCGCGTGGTACGGGCACACCGTCCCGGAGCTCGACGACGAGCGTCATCAGGTCTCGGAGGCGCTCGCCCTCCTCCTCCGCGGCGACGCGGGGCAGCGCGCGCTGATCGCCTGGTCGATGGGCTGGGAGCCGGCCCAAGCCGCCTCCGACATCCGCTGGATCGCCCCGTACCTGACCTTCACGCTCAACGACCCCTACGACGCCGTCCGCGAGCTCGGCGCGCGCTCGCTGCGGACCCTGCCGGGCTTCGGAGACTTCGAGTTCGATCCGCTCGGCCCCGAAGGCGATCGCATCGAGCGCGCGAGCGAGATCATCCCGCGCTGGTATGAGGCCCAGGCCCAGGACCTCGCCGGCGTGCCGCCGGAGGTGCTGATCGAGCCGGCCGACGGCCTCAACCGCGCGGCGATCACCGACCTCCTGCGTCGCCGTGACAACCGCCCGGTGATGCTCTCGGAGTGAGGCTCGCGGCGTGCGCCGTGGCAGAGCGTCATTGCCCGAAGCTAGCGCGACGGCGACGCGCTTCGGGTACGAGCGCGCCGCCGGCCGCACACGGAGGGAAGGCGAAGGAGAAGGAGAAGGAGAAGGAGAACATCACGGTCGAACGGAGCCAGCTCCTGCCTGTTGAGAAGGACAAGTTCTGGCACTACGAGGGATCGCTGACGACGCCCGACTTCGATGAGGTCGTCTCTTGGGCGGTCGTCCGCGACGCGGTGACGCTCGACAGCGTCAGCGCCTTTTCGCAGGGCTGCGTGCGGACAGCCTGCCGGCGCCCCTGCTTGTCGTGTTCTCTGTCGTCGACGCGGTGCTCGCGGTCGACTCGCTGGTGCTCGCCTTGCCGTCGTCGCCGCCGCGCGGCCGGCCTCAGAGCTCGATCGCGTCGGCGTAGACCAGCCGGCGCCCCGCGGGGGCGGGGAAGAGCCCCGTGCCGGCGCGCGGGAGCGACTCGTACTCCTCGATCACGAGGCGCTGGCGGTAGGCGCCGCGGGGCGCGGGGAGGCGGAGCTCGCCGCTCCAGAGGGCGACCGTGCCGGTGATCTGGCTCTGCCCGAGTTCGAACCAGGGATCCTCGGCCGGGAGCCAGCGCGCCTCCTCGCCCTCGCCGGGCTCGCCGGCGAGCACCTCGACCCGGACCCAGATGGAGGTCGAGAGCGCGGCCGCGGCGTGGCCGCGGTTCGCCGGGCCGGAGACGCTGAGGCGGATCCGCCGGGGATCGGCGGGGTCGGAGCCGATCCAGGCGAGGCGGTCGGGCGCGAGCTGGATGAAGTCGGCGAGGACCACCCGCGAGACCTCGACGCCCGCGAGCGACCGCGGCTGGAAGCGGGCGAGCGCGAGGCGGACGAAGGGGAAGTAGGCGTCGCCGGTGTCGAGGTCGAGGTCGCAGAACCACAGGCCGCGCTCGGCGTCGAAGGCGACCTCGTGGCCGGCGACGGCGAGGGCCCACGGGGACTTCGACGGCCAGCTCAGGCCGTCGAGGCGGAGGTCGAGCTGCTGCGCCCGCTTGCGCGGGAAGTGGTGCAGCGAGGGCGTCGGCCAGGTGGTGGCGCTCTGCCAGATCGGATCGCTGCCCCACTGGGTGACGTAGCGCCGCAGCGCCTCCGGCGGCTCGGGGACGGCCTGACCTTGAAGCCATGTCCTCTCGGACGCGTCGAGCCCGTCGTAGGTGACCTTCGGCCCGTGGGCGACGATCACCCCG